>CANRZQ010000160.1 GCA_947644475.1 uncultured Muribaculaceae bacterium | reverse complement strand
CTATAACCCTGTCTAAAAACATCCGCCGAAACATATTGCAACGGATGTCCCGCCGTGTCAGTAACGACCCATGCGTTTGCCGACAATATGCAGGCAATCGCAACGGCAATAATAAAACACCTTTTCATAATAATATTATTTATATTAAGAAGGTCTATCAAAAAAACTGTTTATACCAATTTTGTAGGGACGCACGGCTCGTGCGTCCGCAGTTAAACAACTGTTTGCAAATTACATTTCGACATAAATCCCCGGACGCACGCGCCGTGCGTCCCTACTGTTTGAGATTATAATACACCTTCTTAATAAAATTACTTTAATTCAATGTTAGATATATTTTTCCATAACTTCAAACTTGAAGGAGCGATTGAAAGGTTTTTGTCTAAATCGGTCTTTATTTTTTGAGGTCCGGTATATCCTTTATCTATTATATCCATATACCCTTTTGTAAATTGCTCCAAATCCGAAATATCTGTCAGTTCTTCTGCATTCAGCATATATTTATTGAGGAGAATGATTTGGTCTTTCTTGTCGGGATAAAGTTTTATCAGCCTTTCGCTCATAACCTCAACATCCTCATCATAGATATTTTCAAAGAAGTAATCCGTCTTTTCAGCCAAAACTTGACTGTCGATTTCAGAAACGTCTATGCCAAAACTTTCCATTATCTCAATGGTTTCTGCTGCAATTTCTTGAGTTGTATTCATGACAATCTTTGTCTTTGATTCTTCAAGATAAGTGCACAGAATTACTGCGTTATGCAAGGCGCCTATGTCGGAGGGGTTATGCTTGTATCTGTCCTTCAAACTTTCTATCTCGTCCTTTATTTCTTGTTCTTCCTTTTCTGATAATTCAAGAGCCTTTTCTACTTCTTTTTTATCCTCCGCTAATTTCTCTTCTTTCCATTTTTTACGGGAAGTTGAAACACTCATTCCCGTTTGATAGACATCGTTATAATCGCTGTATCCAAATACATCTGCTTTCACTGATTTGAAGAATCGGCCGAAAGAGCCACGTGATGCAGGGTTCGATGGGTGTGCCTGATGGAAATCCGCGGAATAAGCATCCAGTTCTGAAAGAAGGTTTTGGAAATCTGCTGTTGCATCAACTCCGTCTGTCGACACTTTTTCTTCGGGAATGTCGCTGCTGCAAGACGACAGCAACCCCGTTGTCCATGTCGTTATAACAGCCAAAGAGGCAAGCAAAACGACAAATGAAATTTTCTTCTTCATTTTGGGTTTGTTTAATTGGTTAGTAAAAAAGGTTTATTTTGTGAGTTTAAAATCCGAAATCATCATCCCAAGGGAATATGTAATCCGAATCGTCGAAGTTGTCGTTCATGCCGCCGAAAAATTCTGTCGGCATATCTGTCGGCCATCCTTCGATGAAGCCGTTTATTTGATAACCGTTACGGGTTTCTTTTTCATCCGGAATCTCTTTTTGCGTCCGTTTAGGTTCTTCTTTTTTTGCAGGCGTGTCAGCATAAACGGGCACCGCGCAAAACAAAAATGAAATAAAAAAATAGGTTATAAATTTTTTCATGTGATTGTGATTTTGTTTTGAAAACGATGCAAAATTAGGATGAGTAAAGTTTTCATGCAAGAAAAAAAGTTTTACGGGGCCAATTTTTATTTTGCTGTAAATCAACAACTTAACCACCTCAAAAATTTCAATTTTGGATCAGCCTCCTCAAAAGTTTAACGGCAGCCTTTTTCCGGCTATTTTTCCGCTACTCAAACCCAAACAAATGTTAATTTCTCGCCCAAATCTTGACAAGCCGACAATAAACATGTAATTTTGCATTCTAATCCGAATTACTTTTTATGCACCTCTTTTTTTACCTTGTAATACCTGTATTAATTTTTTTTCTTTCATTGAGTTCTTGCTCTCGCCACAGCGACGCTTGGGACAAACTTGATACCGCAGAGGCAATTCTCGACGACCAACCAGAAGACGCCCTTACTCTTTTACAATCTATAGACACCTCCAAACTTATTGGAGAGGAGGAAAAAGCCAGATATGCACTGTTGACCCTATGCTGCCTTGACGATAACAAAATCCGGCTTACCGACACAATCACGGCAGCAACGGCTGTCGAATATTACTCCCGCAAAGGCACCCCCGAACAAAAAATGACATCTTTGCTTTTACAAGGAAGAACCTATGAAAATTTTGGAAATGACAAAGCGGCAATGTTGTCGTATATCAAGGCTCTGGATTTAAAAGACCAATCCTCCGATAGCCTCCTAAATGCATGCATTCTTGTTGACCAGGGCATTATGTATACTAATTTATATAAGCACGAAAAAGCCATAAACAATTACATTGAAGCCGCGTCAATATATGACAGGAAACAGAAACATATTTCCGAAATAAAAACCCTCTATAAAATTCTTAGGTCTGCCATAGTAATAAATGACAAACAAATAGCCGATAGTGTTTTTTCCTTAATAAGGACAAAACTACCTAATTGCCAAGGCTATAATTTCGACTATTTCAGAGATTTTGATTTGAATTATTATGTAAAATTCAATTACGACTCTTTAATTGTAGATGAAATAAACAGGATTACATCTTGCGGTGAAATGAACAATTATAAACTGGTCGAAATCGCCGGAGCATATTCCCATCTCGGCGAGCACCAAAAGGCATTGGAATATTTCCAACAGATCGACACTGCTGCCGTAAAAAACAGCCTGCGTCTCCTTGCCTACGCTTCCGACATTTATGCAAACATAGGGCGATACAAAGAGGCCTATGACTATAACATTGCCTTTTATGTAAAGATGGATTCCGCCGACCTTAAATTATACAATTCCGACATCCTTTTCCTCGAAAACAAACATAATCTCGAACTCTCGGCCCTCAAAGAAAAGAATATGCGCGAAAACGTCGTGGCTTGGAGCACAGCGGCTTTGATTTTGCTTTGCTCTGTGATAATTTACATCCGCTACCGCTTCGTCGCTTTCCGCAAACGCAAGCAGCTCGAACTCGAAAACCTCGAACTCCAAATCGCACAACTCAACGAGGAAAGCGAACACTTGAAAAAAGTCCTCGAAAACCAAAAAGGCCTTCCCGAACCGGTAATAAAAGTACTGCAAGAGCGCACAAAACTCCTCAACAGCATATTGGCCCATGAAATAAAACCCGCCGGCTCATCTAAAAACAATCCCAGGCAATTAATTGAAGAATTGCTGCGCGACAAAGACCGCTTCATGGACACCAACCGCCTTGCCTTCACGGCCTCAAATCCCGAATTCATAGCCTACTTCGAGCATTATGGCCTCACAACAAAGGAGATAAACTATGTGTGCCTCTACGCCTTAGGTCTCAACGGCAAAGAAATAGGCATATACACCAACCGCAAACGCCACTACATCATCAGCAGCGAAATCCGCAGCAAACTCTCCCTCGACGAGCACGCCACCAACCTCGGCCCCTACATCCGCAACATCCTCGACACCACCCCCGCCATTTGCAATTAGCCACCCGGAAAACATAAGTGCAGGTGATTTTAGCGTTAATCACCATGAATTATCCATTAATCCAAAATTAACGCTCAATTCACGGCCATTAACGCTAAAAATCCGTGTAATCCGTGTAATTTGCGGTCCTTGGCGAGCGACCGCGAGCCTCCACGTCAACCAAAAATTAACGTTCCATTCACGGCCATTAACGCTAAAAATCCGTATAATCCGTGTAATTTGTGTAATTCGTGGTCCTTAGCGAGCGACCGCGAGCCTCCACGTCAACCAAAAATTAACGTTCCATTCACGGCCATTAACGCAAAAAAATCCACGTAATCCGCGGTTCAGAGGGCGATTTTGGTCACCTTCGAGCCTTGGCGGCGGATAAAGATGCCGTTCGACGGATCGTTGACGCGCACACCCTGGATATTATAATACTCGACCGGGGCATTTTCGTCGGCGATGCCGTCGGCGATGCCGCTGTAAGCCTCGGGAAGCGTCACGCAAAACTTGCCGTGAGTGTTGCCGTCGGCAGGCAGCCCTTCGAGATAATTCTCAAACGAAGGCTGGAGACGGTAACTGTCATCGTCGGGGAAAGTAATCTTGCCGTCGGCAAGCGTGCCAAACAGGCAATCAAATTCGATAAGTTCCTCAACGGTAAACACATCAGAAGCCACCATCAGCCCGTTGAAACAAGACAGCGAGAACGAGCCCCACGAAGCAATCGAGAAGCCCAAACTTTGCAGAGGAATCCACACATGGTCGGGGTCGGTGGCGTTGATAACGAGGTCGTTGGCATTGAAAGTCTTGAAGTCGAAATAAGGACACTTGCCGCTGCCAAACGGATTCACCAGGCGATACATGCCCGGCTCGGTCGCGCTTTCCTCTATCTCCACCTCCCAGGTGTCGAGAAACTGCTCGTCGATTACAGAAATCAAGTCGTCGCAAAACGACCCCGTTCCCAGTTGCGTCCAGCCCTCCTGAGCCTCGCGCGCACCGGCAGTCAATGCCATTGCAGCAAGCACAGAACCAAGTAAAAATTTTTTCATAAGCGATTGATTTGTCATATAAATTACTGTTTGCTCGCAAATATAAGCCAATTATTCCAATTTGCAAAGCATCGGCAGTAATTTACAGACAAATTTCAACCGCCTATCCGATGCGCCTTACAAGAAAACGGTCGATACGCGCGCCGTCCATCTCGAGAATCTTGAACGACAGGCCCTGCCATTCCACAGTCTCTCCCTTTTGGGGCAAGCGGCGGAAACTGTCAAGAAACCAGCCCGCTATCGTAGAATACGGCGCCGGCTCGTACAAGTCATCCGCGTCGAGATACGACAGAAAATCGTACCATTTGAACCTCGCATCCACCACATACTCGTCCGCGTCATTCTCCAAGCGCACAATCTGCGGCGTATCCGGCGGATTATTCACCATGCCCACAAGCCCGCCAAGCACGTCGCGGAGAGTAACGATGCCCTGCACCTCGCCATACTCGTCGCAGACCAGCGCGCAGTCATTCGCGCCGCTTTTCAACACAGCCAGCGCGTCGTAAGCCGTCATGCTCTCCGGGAAATATGTGGGAAGAATAGCCATCTTCTCCAGATCGACGCTACCCTTGTCCAATGCCGGCAGAAGGTCGCGCAGCAGCACGATACCCTTCACCTCCTTGCGGTTCTCGCAATAGAGAGGATACCCGCGGTGAAGTTCACTGTAAACAATCTCCTTTATCTCGCCTGCCGACATGCGGCAATGAAGGCACACCAACTCGCTGCGGGTGGTCATTATCCGGTTCACAGTCTGGTCGCCGAGCATCAAGGCCCGCTCCATTATATCCTGCTCAACCTCCTGCACAGTGCCCGACTCCGTGCTCTCCTTTATCATCGAGCGCAACTCATCCTCCGTTACCGCAGGCTTGTCTTTCAGACCGAACAATTTCACCACCACATTCGTCGACACCGACAGAAGCCATATCACAGGCATTGTGACAAGCGAGAGGACCCACATCATCGGAGCCACCATCATGGAGATGCGCGTCGACAGGGCAATGCCAATGCGCTTCGGAATCAGCTCGCCTATCACAATCGACAGATAAGTCACCACCGTCACAATCAGCACCTGCGCCACGGTATGCGCCGTCTTGGCCTGCATCCCCCATCGTGCCAGACAGTCGCCGACATCGCCGGCCAAAGCCGCACCGGAGAAAAGACCCGTGAGGATACCGATAAGCGTTATGCCAATCTGCACCGTGGAGAGAAACCGGTCGGGATTCTCAACCAGCCTCAAAGCCACGGCTGCCCCGCGGCTCCCCTTGCGGGCCTGAGCCGAGAGCTGGGCCTTGTGGGCCGAGACAAGCGCGATTTCCGACATGGAAAACACGCCGTTGAGCAATATCAGAACAATTATGATAAGAATATCTGCCATAAGTTGAAACGCCGATAGATATTAACACTATACAACATATCAACAAACGACAGCCCGGCAAAGTTCCCCTCACCGTATTCCCTGCCCGCAAGATAACCCCCGCGGCTCACAAACCGGCGCAGATCGCCTCACCCGTCAGCAGCCGGGATAATAGGCGCCGGAGTAGACGGTCACGGCGGGGCCTGTCATGAGGATGTGGCCGGTGGAGGGGTCGCGGTCGATGTGGAGGTTGCCGCCGATGAGACGCACCGTCAGGGGCCACTTGGCGCGTCCTGTGGCCACGGCAGCCACGGCGGCGGCGCAGGCGCCCGTGCCGCAGGCCATGGTCTCGCCGGCTCCGCGCTCCCAGGCTCGCATCGACAGCGATGTGTCCGTGTCGACATGCACAAACTCGATATTGGCTCGTTCGGGCCATATACGGTGATTTTCGAGTTCCGGGCCGAGCGTGCCTACTATGTCGTTGTCGAAATTGTCGACGAAGATTATGCCGTGGGGATTGCCCATCGAGATGGCGGTGACGGCCACGTCGCCCGAAGATGTGGCAACGGGCTGCTCCACCATGCTGTCGCCCTCGA
>CANRZQ010000159.1 GCA_947644475.1 uncultured Muribaculaceae bacterium | reverse complement strand
GATCAACGGCATCCACCGCCACAACGACGGCTCGGTGCACTCCGACCACCTCACCCCCTACGAGGAATTCTGCCAGGTCCTCACGGCCGCCGGCCTCACCGTCGACTTTGCCCGCGACGATGACGATTACTACATCATCCGCCTGAAAAAGTGACAGGCGTGACGATTAAAATCGATTTATTTCGAAGGATATCGAGATAAATCGATTTTTTTCAAAGACGGGAGAGATTGTGTTCCGGGGAATTTGGGGGATTGGGGATTTTTTTATATATTTGTGAAATCAACATTTGATTTCACATTTGCAATGAAAAAGAATCTGTTTTATCCGTCGTTATACGACGAGATTTGCGAGGCTCTGGCCTCTTTTGGGAAATTGACAGCCGACCTGGCCGTGTCGCCGAAACTGGGCACTGTGACGGGCCTTGGCGAATGTGTGCGCAAACTTGCCGACGACCTGCCGCTGCTGGCCGTGTGGGCGATATCGGAGGATGATGCCGCCGATATTTACGACGGACGCGGCAGCGATATTTTCGAAGAATTGAAACCAAGACGAAAATATGAGGTTTTTGAGAGGTGGCACAACGACCATATTATTAATGTAAGCAAAAAAGACAAGGGGCAGAAAGACGTTTATACCCGCTGGGCGTGCCGGCAACTGCTTGATTTGGAGGGTTATCGTGATATTTCGACGGTACTTGCCAATCTTGACTCGCTTTATAATATCGGAAATGTGAGCGCACACGGGGCAAACCTTAGTGCCGACGAACTTGCCGAGACGCGCACCAAGGTGTTTGAGTATATCGACAGGCTGAACGAGCTGCTCAATCATGACGATTTCAGGGAGTTGTGCACAGAGGGGCTTGAAATGTCGGAGAAAGAGTTCGACGCTATGGTCAACTGGCAGCGCGGCGCGCTCGACACCTCACAGCAGGAGGAGTCGTATTCGCGGCTGGTGCATTTTCTCAACTACGACGGCTATATCAACATATTCATTCTTCCGAAGAGGATAACGGATGAGAGCGGGCTTGAACTGAGGCTGACATCGCTGTCGAGGATTTTCAACGCGCCGCGTGTGTCGATGATTGTCGACAACGATGTGAACTCGGAGCCGGAGACTGTGATGGGCGACCCGACGCATGAGCGCTTCATGCCCGTCTTCCGCAAGAACGACCTCACTTTGTCGGGCAACGGCAAGACTGCATGGTTCCACGCCTTCGGCCACTACACCAATCCGGAATCGCTCACCGATGATTATTCTCGCCGGATGGAGAATATCAAGGAGACTCTCGCCACGCTTGTGGGCAACAACGCATCGAGCTGTGTCAACTTCATAAGCCTCTACGGCGGCGAGGAGAACGCGATGATGCGCGACGCGCTTAATTCGGTTTTTACCAAACTGGACGCCACGCGGCGGTCGTACCGTAGGATACAGCTGCTCAATCCGGGAGACCGCGGGGTGATATACAATCCCGAGAAAATGCGCCATCACAAATGGCTCGCCGACGAGATGCTTGTGCTTCCGTCGGGGTTTCTTGCCTCACGGCTGCGCAGCGACATGAATTTTGAACTTACCTGCTCCACCGGCATTGTTGGCGCCGACTGGCGCATGGTGCTCGACAAGCCGGCTTTCAATCTCAAAGCCCTTGCCCAGGCCGGCATCGAGATTGTGGAGACTTCGGAAGCCGACGCCGCCCCCGACAATGAAAGGGAAATCGGATTTTACCGCGGCGAGACCATATCTTGGAATGACCTGCGCGACCGCAAGGACGCCAGGCTTACGGCATATTCCACTTTGACCGACACGGTGAAGGACATGCTCAACCGCACAGGGGTGCGCCGCCTTACAATAATGGCCAATCCCGGAGCGGGCAGCACCACCATGACCCGCCGACTGGCCTATGACCTTGAAAAAGGGGAGGTGGACGGAGCTCGGCAATGCTATGTGACGCTTCTCAATTCCGGATTCGACAAGTCGCCGGCAAGTTCGATTGAGAAACTGCGCGACCTTGCCACGGCTTTCGGCAACGCCTCGCCGCTTGTGATAATAGCCGATTTCAAAATAATATCGTCGCAGACCGTGGCCGACCTCGAAAGAGAACTCCGCGCCGGGGCGCGCAACGTGGTGCTCGTGGTGATAGAGACCGTTGTGGGCGACCTTCGCCGCGACATGACCGACACCGTGTGCCTGACGGAGAAACTGACACGCAAGTCCGACCTCGAGGAAATGGGGCAGCGCTATCGCGGACGGGCGCTCACCTCCGAGGCCCGCACAGCCGTCGACCGGCTCACATCGCAGCCGGGAGGGTCGGAAATAATAGCCTTTCCGCTCACAGTGGAAACCAACACAGAGATGGTGGCCGACACCTTCGGCGGCTATGTGAAGACGTGGATCGACCAGTTGCCCGACGACCTGCGCGAGACCTGCGGATATATCGCGCTGCTGTCGCGTTTCAGCCGCCAGACCGTGAACCTGCTGATGCTTTCCGACTTCTACACAGTGAATCCTCTCGACAAGGAAGCATATATCTGCCAGGCCAAAGACAAGGACAAGGCCTGCCGGGAATTAAAGGCTTTTGACACGCTGATAACACGTGTTCCCGACACTTCGGGCAACCTTACTGCCGATGTGCGCCCGCGCTACTCGGCCCTGTCGCGCCACATTATGGAAGCGGCCTTCGGCAACACGCCCATGAGCGATATCGTGGTGAAACTTATCCGCAAGATGAGCGACCGCCACCTTTCAAGCCAGGATACAGACTACAAGACATTCCAGACCTTGTTTATCCGCGATGCCGACATCTCCGACTCGATAGACGCAAACGTGCAGCAAAGGGCCCGATTCACTCCGATGATAAACAATCTCAACCGCCCGGGCAACGATTCTGCCGTAAGAGACGTGTTCGACGCCCTCACAAGCGCTTTTCCGGGCGACCCACACTTCCTTGCCCACTATGCGAGATTCCTTTATCTGTCGACATCGGAGACAGGCCGCAATATCGACATAACCCCCGACGACAAGGGATTCTCAAAATCGAAAGAACTGCTCGGCCGGGCCATAGAACTGTGCGACAACAATATTTCCACAATATCGCACATGTTCGGCACATACTACAAGAAATTGCTTTTTGTGATATACCGTAACTGGGACAAGGCCCGTCAGGACGGAACCTTAACCAAGGAAAAGACCGACGAGTGGATACGCCAGTCGATGGCGTGGGCACAGTCGGGCATCGAGCATTTCGACCGCGCCTTCGCTTTGGAAAACACCAAGGTGGTGGGCATAATGGGCAAGGCCGACCTTCTGCGCTGGCTGCTCACCAACATAAAACGCTACGGCTCATACCCCGACTGGACATTCCTCGACAACGATTCCAAACTGCGCGATTTTTACGACAGTTACATGGAGGCAGTGGAAATCATCACCGACATGCAGGTTGAGGGACGCCTGTATGCACGCGATGAGATGACGCGCCGCCAGATAAGGGAACTGCTCGGGTTCTCCGCCCTGATAAACAACAGCACGGAGGAGATACTCGCCGCCGCGCGCTCCAACTATCAAAGTACGTCGGGCACAGACAAGATATATTATGCCACCCGACTTGTCAACAGCCTTATCGGACGCTACATGTCGGCTTCTGTGGGAGACAACGACCCGCAGGTAAAGATGCGCGTCGCCACCGATATTATCCACCGCAACAAGACAGAATTGAAAGAGGCCATAGCGGCACTCGAATACAATATGGACCACGGCGACCTGCCGAGTTTCAACAAATATTTCAACCTGCGCATGGGCTCGGAATATTCCGTGCTGCCGCTTTCGGTGGATGACGCCATAAAACGCCTTCACCAATGGCTCGATGTGGTGAGCGGCATGGCTGACATAGATGAGGCGGCACAGGTGAAGCCGCTCTTCCTGCTGGCGATAGCGCATGTGCTCAAATCCCTCAACAGCGAGGGCCCCGACTCTGTGGCCCTGGCCAATGCCAATGAATATTTCCTGAAACTAAACCAGCTCATAGGCTTCAAGGACAATCTTAACCGGCGATACACGCTCATAGGCAAGGCTCCATATACGTTCAACTGCCTGGTGAAAGAATCGGAGGGCAACGACACGATGAAACTCGACGGAAAGGCCGACCGGCTTTCGATGGCGTTCCGGCGGATGCAGCCCAACTCGGCACGCGCCTTGTTCCAGGTGATACCGTCGGGCGTGACAGTCGAGGGCTTGGCCCGCGCCGATGACGACCGCCTCGATGAGACATTTGCCGGACGACTTTTCGACGCCTGGATAAGTTTCGCCTACAAAGGCCCGATATGCATAAGCCTTCGTTCGCTCGACGCCAAGCGCGAGGAGGAGGTGAGGGAAGAGGCACGGAAGGTGGCAGAAAAGACAGCCGCCCAACCGGCAGCCGCAGCCGCCACGCCTAAGAAAGAGACAGCCCCGACGACCCCTCCGGCCACACCGGCGCCAAAGATAAAGGTTCCGCAGGAAAACCGCCGCAAGTCGGAATTCCGCGCCGGAGAAATAATCGTCGGCGCCGCCAACATGAGAGAAAACAAGGTGTATTTCGACAATATCTATGGCGACGAGATATATTTCTATTTCAATCCCAAGACCGACCTCCGCCACCCCGAAGACCTCGTCGACTTGCAAGACGACGAGGAGGGCGACTGGGAGGTAAGCGGACGTCTTGTGACCCGTACGGGCCGCGACGGCCGCACATTCCTCGGCATCACCGACATCCATTTCACCGACGAGCCCGATTGAAGCCTCCGCCCCCGCGATAAAACGCGGGGCACGGTGGCAGATTAAGCCGGGCAGAGGACAATATTTTGGCGCAGGGCGACGTTAGTTATATTGTTATGAGACACGCAAAAGTATTTTTATCGGCCTGCGCTTTATGGATTTTGGCGGGATGCTCCGGGAACGACTCGCCGGAATATCCCGTATATATGCAGCCTTGCTCAATCACGTCAAGCGACGAAGGAGGAGCGACACAGTCTTACGAGTATGATGATTACGGCAGGATTGTACGGTGGACCGAGTATTTCGGCGATGATAATAGTGTATCGGCTCGCTATTCCTATCCCGACGCCAATACTATTGTGGCCGAGTCGGAGGTTACAGGCGCAGACATACGCATGTATAAGGAGACTATCGTGCTCGACAAGGGCCGCGCGACGAGTTCGGAAGGCACTTTCATTTGCAAGGAGAAGGGCAACGGCGAATTCCACACGATAGCGCGCAAGACCTATCGGCTTGCTTTCGACTATGACTGGGCGGGACATCTCACCGTGGTGAAACATTCGGAGGCACGGGGCATAGGCGATGACATGCCCGACAATGCCTGGGATAAAGCCTGGGAATGGGAAAATTATCTTATCTGGGACAATGGCAATCTTGTCGAGTTTCAAGACAAGCAAGGCGGATCTGATGTTTCTTATACCACAAAATATAAGTATTCCTCAGCCTCGGCGGACTATCCCCTGATTATGCCGGCGTCGATAATCAACTGCTACCATCATGTGCCCCTGCTAATGAAAGGGGTTTTCGGAACCAATTCAACGGGCCTGCTGAGCGAGGCCATAAAATATGACCGGGACGGAAATGTGACGATGAGCAACGCCTACGATTACCGGATAGAGGATGGCCGCATCGCGGGATATACCCACACCCCGTCGTATGCCACTGCGGCGACGTATAGCGTGGCCTGGACAGATGGGGCGGACGAGACCTCGCGTTGAAACGCGGGGCACGGTGGGCTATTTTTCCTATTTCGCAAGCCGGAGGCTTACGTTCCTACTATTTTCACAAGCCGGAGGCTTATGTTCCTGTATGTTTCACAAGCCGGAGGCTTGTGTTCCTAAGGCGGCGACGGCGGCATCGAAGGAGTCGCGGGGGATGCGGGCGAGGCTGCGCACCTCGAGGCGGCGGTTGTAGACTGTGCGCACGGAGCAGTGGAGCACGGAGGCTATGGTCATGCTGTCGGTTACGCCGAGGCGCACAAGGGCATATATGCGGAGTTCGGTATTCAACGTTCCTTCTTTTTTGGGAATAATCCTCGCCTCGGGAAGGAGCAGGGCGTTGAAATCGGCTACGAAGTCGGGAAATGAAGCGAGGAAGAGGGTGTCGAATTTATCGTTGAATTCCTTTACAAGTTCCTGTATGAATTTGGGGCTCTGACATTGACGCAGCGACATTTCGGCTTTTCCGTCTTTGAGCAGCCTCACCTGGTTGCGCCGGAAATCTTCGAGGAGGTCGATATACCGGGAACATACAGAGAAAACTTCTCCCAGCGAGCGATGCTTGGCCCTGTCGGCCTCGGCCAGGCCGGCATTGGCGCGTGCCAGGGCATCGGATAGGCTTTGCAGCCGGCGGTTGTTCTCGGCCAGGTCGGCGTTGGTGCGGCGCAGGCGGTTGCGATGACGGTAGATTACCATGAGCGAGCCGGTGAGCACCAATGCCAGGATGGCCACGACGGCAAGGTAGGCCAATGTACGACGCTGCATGGCCGTCATGCGGTCCTGGGT
>CANRZQ010000158.1 GCA_947644475.1 uncultured Muribaculaceae bacterium | reverse complement strand
CGATTCGGCCGGCTTCCTTTTTTTATGCCCCTCCTCCTCCCCTCCCATCCCTCCAATATGGGCATAAACATTTTTTTTGACACGCCCTCCTGCAAACCGCTCCAATGCCTCGGATTCTAATATTTGAAACTCATTTTTAGGAATTTTTTTCTTTATTTTTTATTATATTTGTTGCAAATTTTATTTTGTTATGAATATGAAAAGGATATCCGGTGTTTGTTTATTTATTGTTTTATGTTTTTGTGGGCTTTTGGGTGCATCGGCGCAATCTGTTGATGAGCGTATTGGGATGGCCATGAATGAGGGCGACTGGTTTGCTCTTGATTCCATTTATTCCTCTGCTCCAAAAGATTCGATTAATCCTTTTCTTGAAGTGTTCTCACGCTGTCTGCTGGGTAATCGTTTTAACAGGCCCGACGTGTCTATCCTTGCGTTTACCGACTTGCTGAATAACTATTCAGAGAGTCTGGGCTTGGAAAATTTGCTTAATTCTGCCGTAATGTTTTCGATGGATCTCAGCATTGTCGGTGAAAATGAGAAGGCAGCCTCTTTGATCAATACGGTTTTGGATTCTACCAAGCAGTATCTCGACAGTGCCGCGGTTTCAGGCATGAAGCGTTATGCCGACAGATATGCGGCGTTGGCGGCTTTCGCGCCATATGCCGTAGAGTTCTGCGGTGATATGGGTCGCGTGCCTTTTCGTATGGAGCCTGTCGGAAAGCCTGAGCGCAGGTCGGTGTTGATGCACCTTGAAAATACGAGAATTAATGGACTTGATGCTGATGTTATTTTTGACACAGGCGCCGGAGTTAATATTATTTCACATAAACTTGCAGCAAAATATAACTTGATTCCGTTGGATGCCTCTAACACTGTGGCAGGTGTTGGCAGACGTGATGGCACGTATGTTATGGCCAAGGAACTTGTGATGGGGAACATCACCGTGAGAGATGTCCCGTTTCTTGTAACGGATATTTCTTCAAATAACAAGGAGGCCGACCAATACATCGACGCCTTTAATATTATTGTAGGTAGCGAACTTATGTTGCGTCTGAAAGATGTGACGCTTGATTTCGAGCATAAGGAAATAGTTGTGCCGGCGGTTGCGCCGACGCGGTCGGATGTCCGTCCGAACATGTATTTCAGTTCACAGATGAATTTGTTGACGAAGGGTTCTGTGCTTGGTTCCCCGATGTTGATGGTGATTGACAGCGGTGATGCTTCGTACGGCACGCTTGACCGTCGTTTTTTCGATGAGAACGCTGATTATGTGCGGGCTCATGCCGAGCCCGATTCTATACGCATGGCCGGTATAGGCGGTGTCATGGTGTCGACGTGCTACAAGGTGCCTGATATGCCTTTGTCGATGGGAGGAAATGTGGTATTCCCGAAGGAATTGGCTGTCCTCACTGGCGATTGGCAGGGCATGAATGACTATGAATGTACAGTTGGAGTAAAAACGTTAATGCTTTTTGGCAAGGTGCGGTTCAACATGGTTGATTTTGTCGTGTCTACGGAAATGGGAAATGCCACTTTTGCTGCGTCGCCGCATCGGGAAGATATGCCCTCAGTTAAATTTGTGAAAGAAAAAAATCCAAGTGCCATTCAGGCACTTGGATGTATAGCCGTGGGGCTGGGCCGGACATTGATCAATCCCAACGCTCCGTCAATGCCCGACTTATAGAGGGGGTTACTGCTTGTCGCGGTCGTAATGGGGCATGTCGGCAGGCAGGGGAATTGATATTTCGGCAAGGCCTGCTACCTGGCCGTCACGGCGCCATGCAGTCTGGAAAATGAGTTTGCGGATGCCGTTTTTTGTAACAGTGTATGTGTTGGTGCCTCCGGTGTCGAGCAGGCGGCGTATTATGGCTTGCGAGCGTTCGTTGTGGCAGCCAAGGAGGTTATGGCCTATGAGGTTGCCATGCTTGATGTATGTGAGCCGTGCGCGGTCGTTCATGTAGAGTATGCGTCCGTCGGTGTCGCAGATTGTTACTGCGCAGCCTATTGCCTTCACCCAGTCGGCCACTTCTTCTGGAATCTTGTAATTATCTTCCATCTTTATTTGATTTATAAATGGGCCGGGGATATTGTTGCCCCGGCCCGTCTTATCGTGAAATGTATCTATGATTATTTTTTGATTTTAAGCACCGAGGTGCCGGCACGTACAATGTAGATGCCTTCGGGAAGGTCGCCTACCGGCAGACATTCTGCGTTTGAGGCCCCGGCTACGGTGAGGCCGGAGAGGTTGTACACGGTGATGTCGCAAGCCTCGGAAGCGATGATAAGGGCGTTTGCGGCATCGTACATGGCATTTGCGCTGTCGCCTGCCACAGAAGCAAGGGCGTCTTGTTCCACGCCGTCGTACTGTATGGCGTTGCCATCGGCGTCAAGTTCGCAAGGCACCCAATATTTACGCAGGGCTATGGTGGCGTCGGTTGTGAGGCATACGTTGAATTCTTCGGCATATGATTCGTCGAACACAATGATGGTGCCGTAGTCCTGGCGCGTGCGTTGGGGCAGGGATTCCATCATTTGTGTCATGGCCTGGCCTTTGATGCGGTTTCCGTAGCAGTTGACATATTCAATTACGGGATTCTGGCCCAGGTCGAGGCTTTCGAGGAGGTTGCACTCGCAACTCAGGATGGAAAGTTTTTTGTTTTTGGAGACATCGAGAGAGGTAATATTGTTAAGGGCCACGTTGAGTTCATTGAGGTTCGGCAGGTTCGACACATCGATTGCGTCGATTGCACCGAACATCATCTGCAATCCTGTGACATCGCCGTAGATTTTTACAGTTTCCTCTTTCATGCGGATAGTGAGCAATGATCCGTTCCAGCCTAATACTTCGCCGCCTTCCACCTTCGGTATTTCAGTCTGCGGTACGGCCAGGGTGAATTGCGGCTGGATTTCGCCCTTGGCCGTGCGTGTGATAGTGAAATATTCCTCGGGCTCGGTGGGCTCAGAGCCGGCGTATGCTGTGCCGAAGCCATAGCGGTCGCCGTTTATGTAGTCGAATACTTTCCATCCTTTGCCCGTTGCGATCGATACTTGCGTTGTCGACGCCACATTATGCTCGGCGCCGTCGGGAGCCTTGGTGTCGATTACAAAGAGATATGGCTCGGATGTGGATGTGCAGAGCGAATTCATGAAGGCGGTCATGGCCGAGCCGTGCAGGTTATTGATATAGCAGTCGAGACGCATCATTTTGTCGCATCCGGTCACGTCGAGCGACGTGAGACTATTTTTCTGAGCATAGAGTTGCTGAAGCGATGAGGCGCCGGAGAGATTGAGAGTCTCGATTCTATTGTCGCGGCAGTCGATATAGGTGATAAGCGAGGGGTTGTCGAACGATAAAGATGTGATGTCGTTGCTGGGGCATTCAAATGATGTGACATTGCCTTTGACAACCACAGTCTGAGATGTGAGCGTGAATGTGTTCGAGCCGGTGAGGTTCGTGGTTTCGGCAATACCGGAAATCTCGATATTGTCGGAAGCCTTAATGTTGAGTTTTATAGTCTCGCCGGCGGCGCGTGAAGTGGTGAGCGTGATGGTGTTGTCGCTCACAGAGGGCACGTAGTCGCATCCCGGATAGAACACTCCGAGTTGTGTCTCAGAGCCTTTACCTCCGGAATAGTCCATGGTGGCCCATCCTTTCTGGGCAGCCGCCCTTACATTCTCCATGGTGCATACGTTGGTCTCGTCTTTGTCGGCGGTGTCTACGATATACAACATTCCGGTGGCCTTGGCCTCGGGAAGCCCGGCAATGAAATTAGCCATGCTTTCGCCTTCGAAATTGTTGCCGAAGGCGAATATCCACCACAGTTCCGGACAGTGGCTCAGGTCGATGGACGAGAACTCGCATTTGTCGATGCGGAGGTCTTCAAGGGCCGTGCAATTGCTGAGGTCAAGTGTGCTGAGCGGATTCTCGGCACATTCGAGCGTTTTCAGAAGCGGCTGTGTGCCGAGAGTGAAAGAAGACAGATTGTTGGTTGATACGTATGCTTCTTCGAGTTTGATGCAATTGCTGAGGTCAAGCGACGCAATGCGATTGTTCTTGCAATCGATGATTGCGAGTTCGGGGCACATGCTTACGTCGAGCGACGTAAGATTATTGTTGTAGCATTTGAGGATGAATAGTTCGGGGGCGTCGGCGATGGTGATTTCCGACAGCTGGCAGCCGTACACTTCGAGTTGTGCGAGGTTGTTGCAGGTAATGGTGATTTCCGAGCCTGGGCCTTTCGAGAAGAACTCGCCCACGAAATCGCCCTTGTCGGCACCTTCCACAGTGTTGTCGTACGGGCTGGTCTGGATGCGCAGTTTTGTGCCGGCAGGGGCATCGGTCTTCATCTTCACGATGCCGTTTGCCGCAAATGAGGAAACAGAACCGATTGCTGTTACAAACAGCAGGGTAAATAATAGGTTGAGTAGTTTTTTACACATAAAAATTGTGATTTGGTTGCAAATAATGCGCAAATATAGTAAAAAAGTTACAAACTATTATTATTAATTGATAATTAATACACCATTATAGTGATATAAGTATCTCCGATTAGAAAGTTAATGTAATCGCGGTGTTGATTTTTCAAACTCAATGATGATGTCTTGGGGCAGAGATTCCATCATTTGAGTAAGTGCGTCGCCTTTGATGCGGTTTCCGTAGCATTTGACATATCTGATTGCCGGGTTTTGGCTCAGGTCGAGACTTTCGATGAGGTTGCACTCGCATTTCAGTATGGAAAGTTTTTTGCTTTTGGAAATGTCGAGCGAGGTGATGTCGTTGTCCGGACATTCAAATGAGGTGACGGGGCCTTTTATCACCACAGTCTGAGATGTGAGCGTGAATGTGTTCGAGCCTGTGAGGTTTGTGGTTTTGGCAATACCGGAAATCTCGATATTGTCGGAAGCCTTGATGTTGAGTTTTATAGTCTCGCCGGCGGGGCGTGAAGTGGTGAATGTAATAGTATCGTCGCTCACGGTGCCGTTTGCGGCAAAAGCGGGGATACAGGATATGACTGTTACAAACAGCAGGATAAAAAATAGATTGAGCAGTTTTTTACACATATACATTTTTGTTTAGATTGCAAATATAATAAAAAAGTTTAAAGGCCATTATTATTTTATAATTAAGTATATCTGATTAATAAGTTAATGTAATCACGGTGTAGGGACGCACGGCTCGTGCGTCCGCGTAAATATCATTAATACAATTAATTAATATTGTTTTGCAACGGACGCACGAGCCGTACGTCCCTACAATCTCGGCATAAACAACTTTTTTGATACACCCTCTGCCGTATTCGACCACGTTGCGGTCCATCTTGTTTAAACAAGCACCGAAATGTGGGGTTGTGAAAAAGGCCGCTCCGGGGAGGGGCGGCCTGTATGGGGGGATGTGCGGGGGATCAGCCTTTCACGGGGTGGTAGCGCACGAAGGCTTCGATGGCTTCGTAGGAGGCGAGGCCGAGGTCTTCGTAGAGTTTGGCTGTGGCGCGGTTGCGCTCTTCGGCGCGCTGCCAGAAGAGGCGGTCGTCGTCGCCGAGGTAGGGGGCGTTTTCCATCTGCGACTGGTGTTTGAGGATGGAGTTGCGCTTGAAGCGAAGTTCCTCGGGGCTGAGGGGCACGGCCATCTCGATGTGGTCGATTTCCCACTCGGCCCATGCTCCGCGATACATCCATGTGTAGCAGTCTTGCATCCAGGGCTCGTCGAGGAGTTCGTCGATTGCGGCGAGCACGGCGTCGAGGCACACGCGGTGGGTGCCGTGGGGGTCGGCGAGGTCGCCGGCCACGAATATCTCGTCGGGCTTGACATCGATGAGCAGTTGCTTCACGATGTCGACATCGGCCTGCGAGAGGTCGCCTTTCTTGATTGTGCCTGTCTCGTAGAAGGGAAGGCCGAGGAAGTGGACGTTTTCTTTCTTTACGCCGATATACTGGCATGCGGTGCGTGCCTCACACTGGCGTATTATGGTTTTGAGATAGCGTATGTCGGCAGAGTCGACGTCGCCGGGTTTCTTTTCGGAGATATACTGGTGGATGCCTTCGGATTTTTCCTTGAAAATGTCGGTGTCGATGCCGAAATTCTCGGCGATGCCGTCCATGAGCATCACATAGCGCATCATGTCTTCGTCGCCGACAGCGATATTGCCCGATGTCTCGTAGGCCACATGCACGTCGTGGCCTTGGTCGACGAGGCGTTTGAGCGTGCCGCCCATAGAGATAACGTCGTCGTCGGGGTGGGGCGAGAACACGATCACGCGCTTGGGGTAGGGGTTGGCGCGCTCGGGGCGGGTGGAGTCGTCGGCGTTGGGCTTGCCTCCGGGCCATCCGGTGATGGTGTGCTGCAAGTCGTTGAAAATCTTGATATTGGCTTTGTATGCCGAGCCGTAGATGGCAAGGAGTTCGCCGAGGCCCCAATCGTTGTAGTCGCGGTCGGTGAGTTTGAGGATGGGTTTTCCGGTCATGTGGCAGAGCCAAACCACCGCGCGGCGGGTGAGCTGGTCGTCCCATTCGCAGGAAGTCACTTTCCAGGGCTGGGCTAT
>CANRZQ010000157.1 GCA_947644475.1 uncultured Muribaculaceae bacterium | reverse complement strand
TGAGTTTGTTTTGTGTCGCCTCCGCTATCTCGCGTTCGAGACGCTCGATTTCCTCGGGCACTTCCACATTTGTAATATGCACACGCGAGCCGGCCTCGTCGAGGGCATCGATAGCCTTGTCGGGGAAGTTGCGGTCGGACACATATCTCTGGGTAAGTTTCACGCATGCTTCGAGAGCGCTGTCGGTGTAACTTACATTATGATGCGACTCGTACTTATCCTTGATATTGCGGAGAATCTGGAGCGTTTCCTCGGGAGTTGTCGGCTCGACAAGCACCTTCTGGAAGCGACGCTCGAGCGCGCCGTCCTTTTCAATGTTCTTGCGGTACTCATCGAGGGTGGTGGCACCGATGCACTGCAATTCGCCGCGGGCGAGCGCGGGCTTGAGCAGGTTGGCGGCATCCATCGAGCCGGAGGGATTTCCGGCCCCTACAATAGTGTGTATCTCGTCGATGAAAAGGATGATATTGGGGTTCTTGGTGAGTTCGTTGAGGATAGCCTTGATGCGTTCCTCGAACTCTCCACGATATTTTGTACCGGCCACGATACCGGCCATGTCGAGCGACACAAGACGCTTGTTGAAGAGGATACGCGATACCTTGCGCTGCACTATCCTCAACGCAAGCCCCTCTACTATTGCCGACTTGCCGACGCCCGGCTCGCCGATGAGCACGGGATTATTTTTCTTGCGGCGGCTAAGCACCTGGGCAAGGCGTTCGATTTCGACATCACGGCCCACCACGGGGTCGAGACGGCCTTCGGAAGCGGCACGCGTCATGTCATGCCCGAATTTGTCGAGCATAGGAGTGTCGTTGCCTGAAGATTTGGACGAACGGGAAGCCGAACGCCCTTGTGACGACTGCCCGGAGCCGGAAGAAGACGGCTTATCCTCGTCATCGTCGTCGACAAAGTCGGGACCGGCGACAGGACCCGGCGCGCCTTCGCGTGCCACATTTTGATACAGGCCGTGGTAATCTATACCTGCGGCTTTGAAAGGTTGGATAAAGTCCATATTTTGCACAGCTTGATTATGGAAAAGCGCCAGAAGCACATGCATGGGCTCCACTTCCGGATGCCCGAGCTGGCGTGCCTCGAGGACGCTGAGTTTAACAATACGGTTGGTAAGTTCGCTCACCTGCAAAGAGGGAGGCGTGGGACCGGAAAGATTGAAGAGCATCTGGTCGAGATTGCTGCGCAGACGCATGAGCACACCGTCGGCCACAACGCTGTCGAGAAGGCGGAAGGGATGCCCTTCCGGATTGTCGAGCAGACTTAGCAGCAGATGTTCCGGTGTAATCTCGGCATTGTTATGCCGGATTGCTTCTTTTTTGCATCTGTTGAGCAGAGCGGGTATTTCTGTTGAAAAATTGTCCATATACGGCTAATGTCGGGAAAATCGGATTCATATCATCGGCTTTTAACTGCCACATCCGAATCCATAGAAATATGTAGCAATAACCGTGCCAAAAAACGGCGTGCCCTTTATTATATGATGAATTATATAATTTTTAACTCATTTTAGAAAAGTTATCGCAAAAATAATCTTTAAATAATTAACAAGCAAAACCATATAAATGTTTTTACGGCAAACCAGATGTTTTTCGCATATATACAATGTTGATTTCATCATAAACATGTTATAAAACATGTTTGTTAAACATTTTTAACAACTGCCCGAAACTCGCTTGACAAGCGGAATCGGGAGCAGATCTTGATGCTTAAAACACTGCCGGCGAGAACAAATTTATGACAGTGAGCATTTTATGATTAACTTTGCGGTGTAGTTAAACACTGCGTGTGCCAAAGAGTTGGCGCACATCGCCGAAAATCGGCAGGAAATCTTCAGAAAGCGAGAGCCTTGAAAAAGATTTCCCAGTATGAACATAATACGAAAATAATGAAGAAAACAATCATGGGCTTGGCGCTCCTTGCGTCGACGCTCCTTGTTTCCTCTGCATTCAACGAACCGACATTCAGCCCGGAACCCGGCGCACTCGCACCGTTCATTTCCGTAAGCAATGATTCCGGCAACGTCGCGCTCGAACAAATGAGAGGTGATTACGTGTTGCTTTCTTTTTGGTCGTCGGACGACGCCCAATCACGTATCAACTGCAACTACTACGCCCAATGGGCCAAGCAACACTGCGGCAGCATCCGCCACATGGCGGTAAACTTCGACAGCGACAGCACGCTTTTCGAAGAAATTGTAGCGATTGACGCTCTTGACGCTGCCAACCAGTACAATGTGACAGGCGACACTGCCTCGCGGATTATCCGCGATTATCGCCTGAGCGAGGGATTCGGCACTCTTCTCATCGACCCC
Organism: uncultured Muribaculaceae bacterium; assembly: GCA_947644475.1. Classification (GTDB taxonomy): domain Bacteria; phylum Bacteroidota; class Bacteroidia; order Bacteroidales; family Muribaculaceae; genus CAG-873. The sequence goes on along the minus strand of CANRZQ010000157.1, from coordinate 4,237 downwards.
GAAGGTCGAGTAATCGCCGCCAACCCCAAGTTAAATGCCTTGAATTCCCTTTCTTAGGAAACAGGCGAAGACATACATTCAACGCCTCGTGATATACGCTATTCCGATAACGTATATCTTTTTTTTATCCTTACCCGTAACTATTTTTAGACAAGCGAACTCACACCATTGAATACACAGCAGGGCCGCACAAACAGCGCGGCCCTGCGTCATATATGCCTTTCTATTTTCTGAATCAAAATCTGCTTTATCTGCGACGACGTGATGATTTCTTTTTCGACGCGGATTTTTGAGGAATGGTGAGTGTCTGGCCAACGCGGATATTGTCGCCGGCGAGGCTGTTTGCCGCCTTTATGGCATCGACGGTCGTGCCGTGGGCTTTCGCTATTTTAAGGAGGTTGTCGCCTGCCTTTACACGATATTTTACATTCTTGGGCTTATTTGTCGCAGTTGAACTGTTCTTCTTTGCCGGAGCATTCGAAACAGCCGCAGGACGAGAGGATGACTCGAACGATGCTTTCACCTGAGTGGATGCAGTGTCAGTTGCTGTTGTATCCGATTTCAATTCAGGAGCCTTCACTGCCTCAGGTGCAGGAGCCGCGGCCTTTGTTGACGCCACGGTGTCGGGCTGAATGTACTCACGCTTGACGATATTGATGCGAAGGCGCTGGCCACGCTTCACCTTTGACGAACGCATATTGTTGGCCTGGCGTATCGACGATGCCGTCACGCCGTATTTCTTTGCAATTGAAGCCAGAGTTTCGTGACGTCCCACCTTGTGATACTTCACTGTTGTGGTCTCGCGGTACTCGCCACGCGAGTCAGTCCCCTTTGAAGTGACGCCGTCGGAAGGATTTACCACATCGCGCAACGCGTATTTGGAGGCATCATGACAAATAATTGAATCTTCGTTAACCGAATAGCACCATGCCTGGCGGGACGGGAGCACAAGCGTATACTGCTTCGTCGCATTTCCGGGGATTATATCGGCCTTGAAATGCGGGTTCAGTCCACGCAGTTCGGCCATTGGTATGCCAAGCACATCGGAAATCTGCTGCAAATGCACACGCTTTGAGACATGCACAGTGTCGGTGAGCATCGGACGGCGTCCGAGCACAGGCGATATGCCATGCTCGGGAAAGTAGCGCATGGCATAGTTAATGGCTATGAAAGCCGGCACATATGCTCGCGTCTCAGCCGGCAGGAAAGGATACACCTCCCAGAAATCCTGAGTTTTATTGGCGCGGTTGCGGGCTTTTGTAAGGTTGCCGCTGCCCCAGTTGTAGGAGGCGAGCGCGAGAGCCCAGTCGCCATGGATGTTATATAATTTTTTCAGGTACTTGGCGGCAGCCTCCGACGATTTATAAGGGTCGAAACGCTCGTCGACAAGGGAGCCGACCTCGAGTCCCTCGTCGACAGCCGTGCCGGGCATAAACTGCCACAAGCCGGCCGCACCGGCGCGCGACACAGCCTTGGGATCGAGTGCCGACTCGATTATGGGAAGATATTTCAGTTCCATAGGAAGGCCGTATTTTCCCAATGCGTTCATGAAGATAGGCTCATAATAGATATTGAGGCCAAGCATCCTTTCCACGAGGCGGGGCTTATTCACCACATAACTTTCTATATGCCGCTTTACCACCGAGTTGAAAGGCATTTCTATTTCTGTGGCCATTTCCGACAGGCGGCGAGTATACTCGGCATCGGTGGCGATACGCCCTGTTTTGAGGCGTGCGACGCTGTCGAGCGATGTGTAGCGGTAGAGATACCAGTCCTCGAGCATTTTTTCCGTAGCCTTTTCGTAGGCTTCGGGCATTACTATATTATTATCGGTGATAGTGTCTTTTGCGGAAATCTGAGCGCCGGCGACTGATGGCATCACAGCGGCAGAAAGGATGAAGAAGCAGGATATGAGAGATTTCATGATTGATGATTTCAGAAGTTAAAAGCCATTTGCAGGCCTATCGACGGCAGAGAGTTGCGTCCGTCGCGCATCACGGCCGGAGCCCAGTCGATGGATAAGTCGGGGCTGATGTCGAAATGCGACAGAGAGGCGTCGACGTAGGCGTCGACCATAGCGATAAAATAGACACCGACCATGCAGATGATGCACAGGTCGCGGTTGCGCCGGTAAAAGTCCTTCCGGCTTTTCAATAGCGAAGTGAGCCATTGGCGGTCGAGGTCAGATTCATTTACCGTGGGAGGAAAGAAATCCATATAGGATTTGGTAGAGGGGTCGGTGTCGCAGATGTCACGATATGCACGGGTATAGTCGCGCAACATTCCGTTGTTCCACGACGTGGCATAACCAAGGCCGAGGTATCCGCCCACGATTATGGGCAGTTTCCAGTAGCGCCGGTTATACACCTGGCCGAGCCCCGGGAAGAGAGCCGACATCCACACGGCCCTGTTGGGATCGGGGTTGAAAAGTTCTTCACGTTCTTCCCATATGTCGAAGTCGTCGAACCGTCCGGGGGGCGGGGCCAGCACGGGGATGGTGTCGGAGGCTATTATCCGGATTGAATCGCCCGAGGCGGTAAATTCCGACGAAACGACATCCTCGCTCCCCTGTGGCGCATCGGCAGAAGCAGGGATACGGTCGGGCAACGCCATGACTATGCTGTCGACCGGCGACGTGGCAGAATCGGGCCGTTCGGTGACGTGGCGACGCGGCAAAGGCTTGCGATGGCTTTGCGCCGCAGCATCGAACGACACAGACGCCGCCACGACAAGCGCGGCGACGGCTATATTACGAAATGATGATATGAGGCTTGCGCTGTTCAATACCATTAATAATACTTGCAATTAATGCTGGAGGGTGTCGAAAAGAGTAATGAGGCGTTCGAGTTCGTCGGCATCAGCAAAGGAGAATGTTATATGCCCTTTGCCGGATTTGTCGCATTTGAACCGCACGGGGGTCTTGAATGTTGCCGAAAGATGTTTTTTCAGCAAAGTGAAATCGGCCGACGACATCCGGCCATCGCCCTCGGGCTGCGGCTGACGCGTTTTCTCAGGCGCGCCTTCACGCCATGCTTTTGCAATTTCCTCGACGCGGCGCACCGAAAGGCCTTGTTTCAGTATCTCGTTGTAGAGTTTCAGCTGCTGCTTGGGATTGTCGAGAGAGAGTAGAGCGCGGGCATGCCCCATGTCGACGCGGCGGTCGCGCAGGCCGAGCTGCACCTCTGCCGGAAGTTTGAGCAGACGCAAAAAGTTGGCAACAGTGGCACGTTTCTTGCCTATGCGGTCCGACAGTTTCTCCTGAGTGAGGGAATACTGGTCGATAAGTTTGCGGAATGTTAGGGCTATTTCAATGGCGTTCAGGTCCTCGCGCTGGATGTTCTCGATAAGAGCCATCTCGGTGAGTTCAAGATCTGATGCCGTGCGCACATATGCCGGCACGCTTTGCAAACCGGCTTTTATGGCCGCACGATAACGGCGTTCGCCCGCAATTATCTGATATGTATCGGGGCCGAGTTTACGCACCGAGATCGGCTGTATGATACCGATTTCGGAAATCGACACGGAAAGTTCGTCGAGGGCTTCCTCGTTGAACATCCTGCGGGGCTGGTCGGGATTTACCTGAATTTTGTCGACTGAAATTTCTGATATAGCCGACGCTCCGCGTGCGGGAGTGTCGTCCATTGATATGAGCGCATCGAGCCCGCGGCCCAGTGCGTTGCGTTTGGAGTTTGGATTAGGCATGGGCGTGGGAAGATTTGGCGCGTTTGTGTTTTGCTATTATTTCTTTTGCAAGCATAATGTGGGAGGTTGCTCCGCGGCTGTCGGGGTCGTACATCAAGGCCGGCAGCCCGTGGCTCGGGGCCTCGCTAAGACGGATGTTTCGCGGAATCACGGTATTGAACACCATATCGGCAAAGTGGCCTTTCAGTTCTTCATAAATCTGATTGGCAAGCCTGAGGCGGGCATCGTACATGGTGAGCAGAAAGCCCTCGATTTCGAGCGCCGGATTAAGCCGGCTCTTGATTATGCGGATGGTGTTGAGCAGTTTGCTTATGCCTTCAAGCGCGAAATACTCCGCTTGGACAGGGATAAGCACGGAATCGGCGGATGTAAGCGCATTCACCGTAATCAACCCGAGCGAAGGAGAGCAGTCGATAAGGATATAGTCGTATTTATCCTTTACAGGCGCGAGGAGCCCGGCGAGCACCTTTTCACGGTCGGGTTTGGAAATAAGTTCTATCTCCGCACCGGCCAGGTCGATTCGTGAGCCTACGAG
>CANRZQ010000156.1 GCA_947644475.1 uncultured Muribaculaceae bacterium | reverse complement strand
AAATATAAGATAGAGATTCTTGTGCCTTCCTTTACCAAGGACCGTATGGGGGCCCGCGCCATAACCTACAAGGCCGGGCCCGCCGTATGGGCCGAGCGCGTGTCGGCCACCGGCCGCCGCAGCGAGGAAGCCGCGGAGCATTTTCCCGACTACTCGGTGCGCTTCAACATCCGCGACGCCCACCATGTTGAGGAGAACTGGCGCGTACGCCAGGCCGACGGCCATCTCTATACCGTCACGGCCATAATCCCCAACAAGGACCGCGGCTACAATACCCTTATCTGCGAACGTGTAAACGAATAACCCATATGGCATCCAACATCGAATACGACGACAGCAACCTGCAAAAAATGTTTGCCGAACTGGAGCCCAAGCGGCGCATGCAGGCCATAAAGGGCGGATTCCGCCGTCTGGCCTCGAAGGTGCGCAAAAGAGCCGTGGCCAACCTGCGGCAAGACCTGCACTCCAACCGCGACCTCGAAAAGGGCGTCCGCGCCCTCGTGTACAAACGCAAGGCCGGTTTCCGTGTCACCGTAGGCACTAAGAAAGCCAACAAGAACGGCCGGGGCGAGCGGGGCATGCACACCAACCGCAGGGGCCTGAAAAAGCCCGTGCTAATATGGGCCGAGGACGGCACCACATGGCGCAAGACCAAGGGCAACGGCGGCAAGCGCGCCGCAAGGCTGAGAGCCGCCCACCGCACCGGCTATATGCGCCGCTACGGCTTTATCGAGCGCACGCGCGAGCAGGAGAAAGGCTCCGTCACCGACGACATGCACCGCATGGTGAAAGAAAGTGTAATACGCATAAGCAAGAAATATGGCTGCAAATAAAACAAGCCTCAGTGCCGGTGAGATTATCCGCGCCGTGCTTGCCGAGGATCCCGAGGTGAGCCTGCGAGCCACCGACATCTACCCCGTGGTCGAGGACCGTGCCGACCTCCCTTACATCGTCTACCGCCGTGTCGCCCTCGACCACAACCCCGTGAAATCGGGCCCCGGCAGCGACACCGTCACCATCGAGATCCTTTGTTTCACCCAAGGCTATACCGAAGGCGTGGAACTGGCCGAGGCCGTGCGCGACGCCCTCGACGGAGTGCAGGCCGAGCACCGGGGCATGGTGATACGGTCGTGCACGCTCGCCGACAGCGCGGAGGACTGGGAAGACGACGCATACATACAACAACTCACATTCAACTGCAAAATTTAACAACTATGGCATCAACAACCAAAACCGGCTACACCAACGGCAGCGACCTTCTGCTCTACATCGACGGCAAGGCCGTGGGCTCGTGCACGTCGCACACCACAACATTCAACTCCGAGACAAAAGACCGCGCCGTGAAACCCGTGGCCTCCAAGCCCATATCGAGCGGCATGTGGAAACGCAAGGGCATCGTGGGCCTCTCTTACTCAATATCGGCCGAAGGCCTCCGATTTTACGATGAGACCGAGTGCGGATTCAAGGAACTGTTCAAACTTTGGAAAGCCGGCAAGCCCGTCACCGTCAAGGCCATGGAGCGAGGCACCGACGACAAGCCTTATCTCGCCGGCTCGTGCGTGATAACTTCCCTCGAAGAAAGCGCCCCCGCCCAGGACGACGCCTCTTACAGCGTAAGCCTCGAAAACGACGGCGAGCCCGACACCCTCGACGAGGCCGCCATCACCGAAAACACCCCTGCCGGCGCGTAAGTATTAACTATAAGGTATAAGTGATAAGGCATAAACTCACTTTATCCTTTATCACTTATCCTTTAAACCTGAATAAAATGAAAAATACAATCACAGTCAACGGCAAGGTACTGCCCTGCCGCCCCACCATGGGTGCCATGCTCCGTTTCAAGAGAGAGACGGGCAAGGAAGTGACCGAGATAGCCGACGGCAACTTCTCCGACCTTTGCGCCTACCTCTATTGCTGCGTGGCCTCGGCCTGTGCCGCCGACCGCGTGCCCTTCGATATGTCGCTCCTCGACTTTGCCGATGCTCTCAGCCCCGACGACATGAACGCCTGGGTGGCCGCGATTCAGCCCGACGAGGCCGATAGTGGGGAAGAAGAAAAAAAAAGTTAGAGCCGAAAGGCATCTACGACATGCTTGGCGTCGCGCTGGGCTGCATGGGGCTTTCATACGATGATTTCTGCCGGATGGACTTTGCCGAGTTCTCCGCCGTGTGGGAAGCCTTTGCAGCCGAGCGCGACGCCGCGTATAAAGACCGCTGGCAACGGATGCGCCTGCTTGCCTCCATCACCATCCAGCCTCACCTCGACCGCCGACACCGCCTCACCCCCGAGCGGCTTCTGCCTTTCCCCTGGGACAAAAAAACAGAACGGCCGCAAGCACCCGCGCTTACAGCCCAACAGCAACGTGAACGTATGAAAGAACTTGTCGAGCGTCTCGGCGACACCCTCATATGAGGCTACTCGACCTGCTTGGGTTTCTCTAAGGCCTCACGCGCTTTCTGCGCTTCCATCTCGGCAACGTCGGCCTTAAACTGGGCCATGCGCTCGTCGTTGGTGTCGATAAGTTCCTGAATGATTCTGTCGACATCTTCCATCGCTTCCTTCTTGGCTTCTTTTTTTTGCATCATAAAAGAATGTAAGGTAGAAAAGTTCCATAATAAATACTATCATGGCAAGAATGAATCCGATAGAAATTACTGACGCAACAATTTGGCATAATATGTCTGTGAATGTTTCGCCCATGTGAAAAATATTTTTAGCAAATATAATAAACAATAATCATAAGTCAAAATAAAAATACATAAAAATGGCAAAAGACAGCACCATATCATTGGGGTTTACGATTGTGGAAGGCCCAAATGGGATGAAGTCGCTTATAATGAAAACTGCCGACCTACGTAAAATCATGGAGTCGACTGTGGAAGTGGCGAAGAAATTCGAGAGCAAGTTTATAAATTTTGCGGCTTTCTCCACATCCGTCAATGCTGTGTCGAACGCCGTCGGGCAACTTAACGCCACATTCTCGTCTGTCACCGGGCAGTACGAATCTTTCAACCAGGCCATGAAGGCGGCCAATACCATGGCCGGAAAGGACAGCGCGGGATTCAAGCGGATGAAGAGCGAGGTGGCCGCCCTCTCGAAGGAAATACCAATTTTGCGCGACCAACTTGCCGACGGCCTCTATCAGGTTATATCTAACGGCGTGCCCGAGGATAACTGGATTGAATACCTGCGGGCATCGGCGCGGTCGGCAGTGGGCGGCATGGCCGACATCAACAAGGTGGTAGGTGTCACGGCCACGGTAATCAAGAACTACGGCATGGAGTGGAGTGCAGCGCAAGACATTCAGGACAAGATACAGTTGACGGCTAAAAATGGCGTAACGTCGTTCGAGCAACTGGCGCAGGCGTTGCCACGTGTCACCGGTAACGCCGCCACCCTGGGCGTGACAATCGACGAATTGCTCGGCACGTTCGCCACCCTTACGGGCGTGAGCGGCAACACCGCCGAGGTGTCGACCCAGTTGGCCGCCGTGTTCACCGCTCTTGTCAAGCCGAGCAAGGAGGCGTCGGACATGGCCGCCAACATGGGCATGCAGTTCAACGCCGCCGCCATAAAGAGCGCGGGCGGTTTTGAGGAGTTTCTCAAAAAACTGGACGAGAGCGTCAAGGCCTATGCCGCGGCCAACGGCGTGCTCGAGCAGGAAGTCTACGCCAAACTCTTCGGGAGTGCCGAGGCACTCCGCGCCCTTATCCCCTTGCAGGGCGAACTCGCCGAGACATTCGCCAAAAACGTCGACGCCATGACCGACAGCGCGGGCACCATGGACGCGGCCTTTGCCGACATGGCAGGCACCGGCTCCGCTGTGGCCCAAATGCTAAAAAACAAATGGGCCGCCCTCATGGATAAATTTGCGGGATTCGTTTCGGTGTTTCAGCCGTATGTAAGTTTTTTCAGCGAGGCAATCGAAGGCGCGTCCAGTTTGTTCTTGCTCGCAAAGGCTTTTCGAGAAACATATGTTGCGCAAATGCTATCGGCGGTAGGTTCCAAAACCGCTGCGGCAGCCATGACAGCCTTGGGGCTGAAAGGTAAGTCGGCGACATTTCTTATCAGAGTATTCAGTACATCCTTGCGCAGCAGCACTCGCGCCATGATAGCCTTCAAAGTGGCAATGCGCGGACTTATGATTGCCTCCGGAATCGGCCTTGTCATATGGGCTGTTACTGCCGCCGTCGAGGCCTTATGCAATGCAACCGATAAGGCCGCGGAAAAAACCGAGCGATTGATCGACGCTAAGGAGCGTGCAAGAAGAGAGGACGAGTTTTCAACACAGGTTCAGGAAAAAGAGAAAACGGCGAGGGAATCAGCCCTGGCATCAATCGAACTCAGCATAGCCAAATTAAAAGCATTTTCGGGTACACGAGAGGACGAAATCAAACTTGTGAAGGAAATGAACAGTGCCTATGGTACTACCATGGGATATTTCTCCACCGTGTCCGACTGGTATGAAGCCTTGATAAAAAACAGCGAGGCTTACTGCCGCCAGATGGAAATAGAGGCTACAACCCGGTTGCTTGCCGATAGGATAGCAAAATTGAACATCGAAAAAAACGACATCATAAATGATGAATACGGCAATAAGCGAAAGTATAGCACCAAAAAAGAAGAAATAATCAAGAGTGTTTCATTTTCAACGAATACGGGCACATATTCTAGACAAGTACATACGGGTGAATATGAGGACAGCGACTTAGACAAAGCTAATGCCGCCGTCAAAGATATAAACGCAAAGATTGCCGGATTAAGAAAACAGGTACAAGATAATATAAAAGAAGCGCAGGGCCTTTCATTCGCGGTGACGGGCACGGTAAAGCCTCCGAAGTTAGACGACGGTCCGGACACAGGGAGCAAGCCCGCCGTGTTCCGGGCTACGGCTGAAATCTTGAAGGAGATTGAGGAAAATATCAAGTACTTTCAGGCGAAATTGCAGGATGTTACCGGGGCGGAGGCCGCGGAGATAAACAAGCAGATAGCCTTGTGGCAGAAGAAAGCCGACGCCATAAAAAACGCGGGCGCGGATTTTAATCCGCTGGCGCGCACGCAGGAGCAGATAGCCGGAAACATCCGTGCTCTTGAAAGCCTGCTTGCCGATGCCACCGAGCGCGAGCGCGCCCAACTCTCGCGGCAGATTGAGTTCTGGCGCAAGAAGGACGATGCCATCCGCCGCACGGGCTACACCCTCGACGACGTGGCCAAGCGCAGCCAAAGTATCTCTGAGGCGGCAATTGGCAATCTTGATTACCGGGGCAGCAACGCTCCCGATAAAGACCGGGAGGACATAAAACGGCAGACTGAACTTTGGAGGTCGTTATTTGCCGCCCAAGAAGCGGTGAAAAAGAATGTCCCTTCCCCCGTGGCCGTAAAGCCCGAAGGCCTTATGCCCACCGACAATGTGGTGGCGTTGGCCGACCGATGGGCCAAACTTCGAGGCGAGGCCGTGGATACTAAGGAGGCTATCGCCGGGGCTGTCGGCTCTATCGGGCAGTCGCTGTCGAGCCTGGGGCAGTCGTTCGAGATGCCGGTGCTCAATATTGTGGGGATTATGGCGCAAGCCATAGCCACAATGATTCAGGGCTACGCGGTGGCCACTTCGGAGGCCAGTGCCAAGTTGGGGCCGTGGGGATGGATAGCCTTTGCCGCCACCGGGCTTGCGCAACTCACGGCCATGGTGTCGACGGTGAAAGGCCTGCCGGCGTTTGCCGACGGCGGCATTGTGAGCGGCCCCACGCTCGCGCTTGTGGGCGAGTACGGAGGAGCGAGCGGCAACCCCGAGGTGATAGCCCCGCTCGACAAGTTGCGCTCGATGATTGAGCCGTCGCCCGCGGCGATGCTCGGTGATATTAAATTCCGCCTCGAAGGGCGCACACTGGTGGCGGCTATCGAGAAAGAAGCAAACATAACAAGACGATCGAGATAATGGAAATGTTTTTAAGATACAAGGGCGAGTTCCTTAGCCGCGCGTCGGTGAGGTGGCGCGTGGAGATATGGCAGCAGGCCGAGGAGGCGTTCGCGCATGTGGGCGAGTTGACGTTCCCCGCCGACAGCCCCCTTACAATCGAGTGGCCGCAGACGCCGAAAGAGGATGTGATATGCTCGGCCGTGGCCACGCTGAAAATCGAAAGCCCCGGCGACCGCACCTACGAGGACCTTTACACCATAGCGCCGGGGCGCATACGCCTCGACGTGTACCGCGACGGCGTGTTATATTGGAGCGGCACGCTCGACCCCGAGTTCTACGAGGAGCCATACGAGCGCGGCGCGTTCTACGACGTGACGCTCACGTTCTCCGACTTCGGCATCCTCGACCGCATCAAATACGACCTTTCGGGCGTGCGCACCGTCGAGGCGATTGTCGGCCACTGCCTTCGCTCGGCAGGCATCAACTATGGCCGCGTAGTAACCGCCGACTACATCTCCACGTTCTTTCCCACCGACATCAAGCCGATACTCCCCGAACTGTCGGTGCGCAGCGAAAACTTTTTCGACGAGGAAGGCGAGGCCTCGACCTTGCTTGAAACGCTCGAAGGCGTGCTCCAGCCCCATGGCC
>CANRZQ010000155.1 GCA_947644475.1 uncultured Muribaculaceae bacterium | reverse complement strand
GGAATAAGCCTCCACAACTTCGACATCGCCGAACTCACAGCAAATGCCCGCGAGGTGAATATCCACGACTGCCATGTAGGCCGCCTCAACGTATCCACCGACGAAAGGTCCATTACCGTAGCGATGAGGGATTCCACCGTGGTCGACAATTCCTACCTCGAGATAAACTCCGCCCTGGTTTTCTACACATACGACGAGGCCCGTTGCGGCACCGTCAACGTCCGCGCCATCAATGGCTCAGGCACATGCTCTTTCCGCATCGCCGACCTGGCCTACGACCGCATAAACGTGGAGAACGACGTCAACGACGCAGTGCAGATTTATGCCTCCGAGCCCTACTCTATCGTTCCCTCGGAGAAGAAATAGTCCACTCCATCACTCATATTTCATCCCTTACATTTTATTAAAGCGGTGATTTCCTTAAAGAACATCAACAAGACCTATCCCGGAGCCGTGCCCCTGCACGTGCTCAAAGGCATCAACCTCGAGATCGAGCGCGGAGAACTCGTGTCGATCATGGGGGCATCCGGCTCCGGGAAGTCGACCCTGCTTAACATCTTAGGCATACTCGACACCTACGACACCGGCGAATACATACTCGACGGCACACTCATACGCAATCTCAGCGAGAACCGCGCCGCCGACCTGCGCAACCACAAGATTGGCTTCGTGTTCCAGTCGTTCAACCTCATCAACTATAAGGACGCCCTCGAAAATGTGGCCCTGCCGCTTTTCTACCAGGGCGTGAGCCGACGCAAGCGCAACGCCATGGCCCTCGAGCAGCTCGACCGCATGGGCCTGCGCGAATGGAGCCATCACCTGCCATCGGAACTGTCGGGCGGCCAAAAGCAGCGCGTGGCCATAGCGCGTGCGCTCATCACCAACCCGGCCATAATGCTCGCCGACGAGCCCACGGGCGCGCTCGACTCGAAGACATCGGTGGAAGTGATGCAGATTTTCCGCCAGCTCAACGCCGAAGGCATGACCACCGTGATCGTGACCCACGACCCCGGCGTGGGCGAGCAGACCAACCGCGTGATACGCATCTCCGACGGCCTCATTGTTTAAAGTATAAAGTATGAGGTATAAGTGATAAAGTAACAAAAGCCGTACCTTCTCACTTATGCTTTATAACTTATACCTTCTCACTTATACTTTATCACTTATAACTTATCCCTAATCCTTATATAAGATGATAGATCTTGCCAAAGAAATATGGCAGACGATGTGCACCAACAAGTTGCGCACGGCGCTCACGGGGTTTTCCGTGGCCTGGGGCATCTTTATGCTCATCCTGCTGCTGGCGATAAGCAACGGCATCATCGGCTCGTTCGACGAGAACTCGCAGAAGGCCGACCCGTTCCGCATCCAGATATGGCCCGGGCTTACATCCAAGCCCTTCGCCGGCCTGAAAGAAGGGCGGCGCGTCGAACTGCACGAATCGCATTTCGAGGCCGTACGCGATGCCGACCCCTCGATGATTACCGCCATCGAGGGTGAATATACCTTCCGCGCCGAAATATCCACCCAAAAGGACTATATGCCCGGCAACTACTGCATCGGGGCTTTTCCATCGGCCCTGTCGGGATATATGAAAATGCTCTACGGCCGGTTTATAAATGAGGCCGACCTGCGCGAGACACGCAAGGTGATAGTGATAACAAAAACCGCCGCCGAGACCCTTTTCCCGTCGGCCGACTCTGCCGTGGGCAAAACGGTGAAGGCCGCAGGGATAGTATTCACCGTGGTGGGCGTGTACGACACCGACTGGGGTGGCGTCACCTCTGCCTATATTCCCTACTCCACCGCTGTGGCGCTCAACGGATACGACGACCGCGTCGACCAGATGGTGGTGCACCACCGGCCGGTAACCGCTGTCGAGGACGTGCAGCGTCTCGAGCAGGATGTGCGCGATGCCCTGTCGGCAGCCGAGAAATTCGCTCCCGACGACAACAGCGCCATCTGGGTAAACAACCGCTATGAAAATTACGTGCAGAACCAGCAGGGCCTGTCGATACTCAACTATGCCATGTGGACAATCGGCGTGCTTACCCTTATCACCGGCATTGTGGGCGTGAGCAACATCATGTTTGTGTCGGTGCGCGAGCGCACCCACGAGATAGGCATCCGCCGCGCGCTCGGCGCACGTCCGGCATCGATTCTGCGCCAGGTGGTGCTCGAGAGCATCGCGCTCACCACCGTGTTCGGCTATATCGGCATCGTAATGGGCACAGTGGCCTGCGAAGTGGTGAAATATGTGTTCCGCGACTCCGATTTCATGCTCTCGCCCAAGGTCGACCTCGGCATAGCCGTGCAAGTGACCGTGGCGTTGATTGTGGCCGGTGCGCTTGCCGGACTTTTCCCCGCGATACGCGCCCTTAAAGTGAAACCGGTCGAGGCTCTCCGCGACGAATAAACGATAAGCAATGAAACTTTCTGTTTTTAACATAGACAACTGGCGCGAGATCGGGGCCACCCTCGCACGCAACAAGACACGCACCTTCCTTACGGCCTTCGGCATTTTCTGGGGCACGGCCATGCTTGCCATACTCTGGGGCGGCGGCGACGGCCTCCGCGCCGCGCTTGCCGGAAATTTCGAGGGCTTTGCCTCCAACTGCGCCATCGTTTTCTCCGGACGCACCACCGTGCCCTACAACGGCTACAAAAAAGGCACTTACTGGATGCTGCGCACCACCGACATCGAACGCATGCTCCTCACCGTGCCCGAAATCGAGGCCGCCGTGCCTTCCGCCTCCGGGCCTGTCACCATGAAATACCGCGACAAGAGCACATCGGGCAGATCGAAGGCTACGGCCCGGAATTTGTGAAACTGATGAATCCCGTGATACGCAAGGGCCGGTTCATCAACGACGCCGACGTGGCGTCACGGGCCAAGGTGTGCGTCATAGGCGAGTCGGCGGCATCGAAACTTTTCGGCGTCGGCGACCCCATGGGCCGCTTTGTCGAGGTCGACAATATCTTCTACCGTGTGGTGGGCGTGGTGAAAAGCCGCAACATGATCAACATCAACGGCTCGCTCGACGATAATATAGTGATACCCATATCCACATTGATGAGCATCTACAACCGCGGCACCAATGTCGACGCCATGTTCTTCATCGTGCGCCCGGGCTATGCGCCGGCCGACATCAAGGACAAAGTGTGGCGGGCGATACGCGCCGGACATCCCATGATAAGCCCCGACGACGAGACGGCAATATCGATGTGGGACATCTCCGAGCAATTCAAGATGGTCGACAACATGATGACGGGGGTCAACGTCCTGCTTCTGTTCGTAGGCTTCTCATCGCTGCTTGCCGGCATAATAGGCGTGGGCAACATCATGTGGATTATCGTGAAAGAACGCACTCACGAGTTCGGCATCCGGCGCGCCCTGGGCGCGAGGCCGTCGACAGTGCTCAGGCAGATTCTGTCGGAATCAGCCGTGCTCACCGTCATAGCCGGCACGGGCGGAATAGTCTTTGCCGTGGCCATGCTCGGCGCCGCCAACATGGGCATGGAGGCCGCCGGCCAGCCTGCCGAGTTCCAGCTTACATTTGCCACGGCCATAGCCATCCTGTTCATCTTCCTTATCCTTGGCATGGCGGCCGGCACAATCCCCGCCCTGAAAGCCATGAAGATAAAGCCGATAGAAGCATTAAACGACAAGTAAGTTGGGTAGTTTGGTAGTTGGGAAGTTGGGAAGAGTAAATAAAATAACTAAAAATCACAATCATAAAAATGAAAAAATTCTTCAAAATTCTGATGTGGATAATTATCGGAGTGGTATTTGTGGGCACATTCGTGTTCCTATACCAGAATTCCGCCCCCAAGGAAGAACGGTATGAAATCGTGTCGCCACAGACCGTAACCATCGAACGCTCCACCGTGCTCACCGGCAAAATCGAGCCGCGCGACGAGATCGAAATCAAGCCGCAGATTTCAGGAATCATCGCTGAAATCAACGTTGAGGCCGGCGACTTTGTCCATTCCGGCGACATCATTGCAAAAATCAAGGTGATACCCGACGAGAATTCGCTGAACTCGGCGCAGAACCGTCTTGATGTAGCCAACATCTCGCTCGCACAGGCAAAATCAGAATTCGAGCGCACAAAGAAACTATATGAAAAGAAATTTGTGAGCCGCGAGGAATACGAGCAGTCGGAGACAGCCTGGAAGAAGGCCAAGCAGGAGGTCGACGCCGCCATCGACGCCCTCTCCATCGTGCGCGACGGCATTTCCTCGGTCAACGCCCAGCAGAGCAACACTCTGGTGCGCGCCACCATCGACGGCCAGATTCTTGAGGTGCCAGTGAAAGTGGGTTCTTCCGTTATCCAGGCCAATACGATGAACGACGGCACCACCGTGGCCAAGATTGCCGACATGCGCAACCTTATCTTCAAGGGCAAGGTCGACGAGACCGAGGTAGGGCTCCTCGCCCCGGGCATGCCCACCACCATCACCATCGGTGCCCTCGACGGCGTTACACCCGAAGCCACTATCGAATACATCGCGCCTAAATCGACCGAAGAGAACGGCTCGAACACTTTCGAGGTGAAGGCCGCCATTGTCGTGCCCGACTCGGTGCGTCTCCGCGCCGGCTACTCGGCCAACGCCGCCGTCACGCTGCAACGCGCCGCCGACGTAATGTCGGTGCCCGAGGGCGTGATCGAATGGCAGGGCGACTCCACATTTGTCTACGTCCTCACCTCGGGCGACGCCCCCAAACAGACGTTCGACCGCAAGGCCATCACCACCGGCCTCAGCGACGGCGTGAACATCGAAGTGAAATCCGGCCTCGACGCCTCGGCGCGTCTGCGCGGCCTCAAAATAAACGAATAAGCCATGCGTGCATATCTCTTTGCCCTGATCATGCTCTGCGGCATCGCTGCCTCGGCCCGCACATGGACGCTCGACGAGTGCATAAGCCACGCCACCGCCAACAATATCAGCGTGCGGCAGCAGCAACTGGCCGTGCGCAACGCCGAACTCGGCGTCACCGACGCCCGCTCGGGCTATCTGCCCCAGGTAAGCGCCTCGGCCGGACAGTCGTGGAACCTCGGCCGCGGCCTCACCGCCGAAAACACCTATGCCGACCGCAACACCTCGTCGTTCAACTGGTCGGGCTCGCTGCAAGTGCCTGTGTTCAATGGCCTGCGCACACCCCGCCAGGTGCGCTATGCCAAGGCCAACCTCGCCCAGGTAGCCGAACAATACGAAGCCGCCAAGGACAATATCACGATAAATGTAATCACGTCGTATCTTCAAGTGCTCTACGACAAGGAAATGATCGAGACGGCCCGCCATCAGGTCGACCTCTCTATCTTCGACCTCTCGCGCCGGCAAGCCCTGCTCGAAGGCGGCAAGATTCCGGAAATCGACATGCTCGAGGCTGAGTCGCAACTCGCCGCCGACAGCCTGTCGCTCGTTCAGGCACAGAACGACGAGGTGCTCGCACGCATCAACCTGGCCCAACTGCTCTGCCTCGGCGAGGAAGACATCGCCGATTTCGATGTTGCCCCTCTCTCCGATTCCGAGGCAATGATTATCCCGGCCGAGGAGGCCTACCGCCTGGCCTTGCAGCACAACCATTCGGTGCGCGCCGCACGCCTTGGCCTCGAAACGTCAGACCGCAACATCTCGCTCGCCAAGTCGGGCTACCTGCCCCAACTGTCGTTCGGAGCGTCGGCCGGCTCGTCGTACTACAAACTGTCGGGCATGCCAAATGAACCGTTCGGCGACCAGATGCGCCACAACTATTCAACCTACTTTGGATTCTCGCTCAACATCCCGATTTTCGACGGCTTCTCCACGCGCAACTCCGTGCGCCGCGCACGCGTCGAACGCGTCAACGCCGAACTGCAACTCGACCAGGCCGAACAGCAACTTTTCCACGACATCCAGCAGGCTTATTACCAGGCTACCGGAGCCGAGCGCAAACTTGCGTCGAGCCGCACCGCCGACCGAACCGCCTCACGCGCCTACGAGGCCATGGCCGAAAAATACGCCCTCGGACGCGCCACCCCTGCCGACTACGAGACAGCCAAGAACCGTGCCTACCGCACCGCCGCCGACCTTGTCGCCGCCCGCTACGAACTCATTCTCCGCTCCCGCCTCCTCGCCTTCTACTACTTAGGCCCGCAAGCCTCAGGCTTGTAAAACAGGAACATAAGCCTCCGGCTTGTGAAAAAACATAGACATAAGCCTCCGGCTTGTGCCCTCTCCCCCAATAAGGCTTCCATACTCTATATACTTTTTGACTGCGATTAAGGAACCGGCCGGTTCCTTAATCGCATGCTTTATCTAACAGCACACCTTCAAAATGCAGGAAACGCAATCTTGTGGCGTGAGCCACCTATGTAAGATGGCGTGTCAAAATACCAACGGTAGGGACGTACGGCCCGTACAATGCGGTTCAAATAAGCCATCGACGTGGAGGAGAAGCGCGTATGCGCTTCAAGATGTTAGCCGGGGGTGGAGCGGAAGCGCAACCCCCGGTAATGCGAATTGTATCAACCCGTGGTATCGGAGCGAGCGACAGCGTAGCGTTCTGCATCACGGTTGGCATAGCCGAACGCTCCG
>CANRZQ010000154.1 GCA_947644475.1 uncultured Muribaculaceae bacterium | reverse complement strand
ATATTTGTTTATGAAATATTAAAGATATAATTTTGCAATATAAATGCTATCACTATGGAATTGGCGATAAATAGAAAATCTGCAATGTTTCGGTTGCGTGCTGAGTTGTTGGACCGGTTGAAAATATTGGCAGCGAGAGATAATCGCAGCCTCAATAACTATGTGGAAACGATTCTTATGGATGTGGCCTTCAACACACCAAACGCTGCCACGATCACGGCGATGGAGGAAGCGAAAGATGACGCCAACATTACGCCTGTTGACATGAGCAATTATGAATCATTCTTGAAATCTCTCGATGTCTGATGAAAGAGATAAAGGCGACGAAGAGTTTTAAAAAAGATTTGAAGCGATATGCCAATCAGCCTAAGAAGTTACGCAAACTATATGATTTTGTAGATAAATACCTTAGGACAGGGGCAGCCATACCCGAAAAATATCACGCACATATGCTCATTGGCGATTATGCCGGACATATGGAATGTCACATCGAGGGCGATTACTTGCTGATATGGATTGATGAGGAAACAAGCGTAGTGAAACTCATTAGATTAGGTTCCCACTCCGAACTGTTTGGCTAAGCGTGGCCGCATGGTGGGCCTCGTCCTCGACGAGGTGAACCACCCCGACCTCACCGACGCCCGCATCGCCGCCTGGCTCAAAACCCTCTGAACAAAGCATTGATAAATACAGAATAAGCATCGATGGCGTCGCCATCGATGCTTATTCTGTATTGCTGTCGGGTTTATCTTTTTTGGCGGCGGGGGAGGAGGCGGTGGCCTGAGAGGAGGATGTGGAAGATGAGGGCGCCGGCGAAGAAGATGTAGAAAGCGGTGGCCGCGCCAAGGAGGGTGAAGATGCGGCCGGTGTGTATCTCGAGGGCGAGCTGGTAGAGCGACATGGGGCCGCCGGCGAGCGAGGCGGGCATGGGCGGTACGTCGGGCGATTCGGCTCCGGCGTAGTATTGCACGGGGCCGCGGTGCCACCCCGCGATGGGTGCCAGGCCGAACGGGGCTTCGACTTTCTCGGGTGCCGGTTCGCCGGTGTAGTAGTCGGTGACTCGACCGGAGGTGCGGTTCCAGCGGTAGAGTCCGGAGAATGAGCCGATAATCCAGTCGCCGGCGGCGCTGTCGTATTCAAAGGCGTTGATGCCCATCACCGACACGGGCGGCTGCTGCGCGGTCTTTTCCATTTTTGACATGTCGGGCCGGAGCGTGTAGAAGCCGTCGGAGGTGGACACGAGCCAGTGGCCGCGCATGGGGTCGAAACGCACGGCCCGCAGGGCGTCGTGCCAGGGGTTGTCGGCCGGTTGGTCGATTTTAAGTTGCGCAATCGCAATGAGCAGAGGCGGCCGAAGCATCATGCCTGTAAGGGCAAGGAACATGAGGATGAATACGCTCCACCGCCCGATGTGGCGGTGCCATGCCGAGGAGACGCGGACAGCCGCTCTGGCGCGTTTGCGAAGCGGGATGATGTATCCTGTGATACAGAGTGCAATCAGGGCTAAGCCCAGGATGTCGACCACGACTTTGCCGGGCAGCCCGAGCACCTCGCCAGAATGGACATGAAATATTGTGCGGAAAAGGCTGCGCTCCGGCCTTACGTCCGGTTCGGGAAGTGCTGTCTTTTCCCAGGCTGAGCCGCCGATGGATAGAAATGCCTCGGAGCGTGTGAGCAGCAGAAGCGTGTCGCCGTTGACGGCCAGGTCGGTGATTTGTTCCGAAAGCGGAATGTCTTCCGTCTGCCAGCATCCATTGCCGTCGAGGCGGTAAAGCCCGAAGCGGGCGGCGGCATAGAGAGTGGAGTCTGCCGACATTGCGACCCGGCGGATGTTGCGGAAGTCGACACCTTCGGGGAATCCCGCGTTGAAGTCGATGGCGCGGTCGCCGTCGATGCGGAAAATTCCGGCATTGCCGTAAATCAACGAGGTGGAATCGGGCAGGCCGATGGAGCCGCGCGCAAGGCCGTTGTTGTAGTTGTCGTAGCGGTAGTCGGCCGGCAGCCATGCGCGCGATATGTCGGTAGAAGCCCACTGGCGGCGATGGTTGAGCACTATTCCGCTGATGCAGAACAGGATGACAAACGGCCCGAGCAGCAGCCCGAGCCATTTGTGATGCTTATGCCATGTCTTAGGCTTCAACTTGAATGTTGCTTTTCTTCCGGTTTTTTACGATGATGAAGGCTGTGACAATGATGAATACCCCGAGAATGGTGTACATTTCTGTCTGATGCTCGAGTGGAGCGACCCATATTTCGGTGAGGATGTTGTTGCGGCCGAGAATCTCGACAGGAGTCCATAGGGTGATTACCGTGGCGATGGCCATGCGTATGTTTGCGCCCCAGGCCTTGATGCGCGTCTGCTTGCGGAAGATGAAGAGCGCGCCGATAAAGCAGCCTGCGCCTATGGCGAGGGTGACGGGGTGGGAGTCGCCGAGGAAATTGTCGTCGTAGCAGAACATGAGCAGCAGATACGACGTCCAGAGAATCATCATAAGTTCCATGAATGTGATTATCGACACGTGGCGTGTCATCGGGCGTGCGGCAATCTCGCTCTTGCGGCGGCCGAATATGCGGCGTTGAATCCAGTTCATGAAATTGCAGCCGTTGGCGGTGGAGAAAAGGTAGAGGAGCATCACCATGGCCCAGAGGCCGAATGTGGCCGGGAGGATGAGGTATTCCGGTTTTGTGACTATCTCGCCGGTAACGGGGTCGAGTTGCGGCATCGTGCCATAGCGTGTGGCGTAATATTGCAGGAGGAATTCAAACCATCCGGTCCAGAAGAGCAGGCCTCCGAAAAGGCCGAAAAGGGTCTGGCGCGTGTCGCCTTTTGCAAACACGCCGGCAATTACGATGAGCATGCCTGCTGCGCCCATGCCGAAGGCCGCATAATGCAAGGCCACGGGAGAGAGCGTGTGCTCCATCAGTATCATAAGCGCATGGCCAAGGGGCATGAGCAGGAGCACCATCAGAAAGGAAAGTATTGCTTTTATCATGGGAGTGGGGGAGTTTGGAAGTTTGGAAGTTTGGGAGTTGGGAAGTTTGGGAGTGGGGAAGTGGGGGAGTTTGGAAGTATTGTGCATCGTGCATTGTGCATTGTGCATCGTGCATGGAGCATTGAGCATCGTGCATCATTTCACAAGTTCGTGGAGCGAGAGGTTGAGGCCGATCATGAGGTTGGCGCCGAGTGTCACGGGTGCGTTGTAGGAATATACTTTCGGCGCATAGTTGAATATATTGTCGACGGCGATGTTGAGGTGTATGCCCCGGCATATGTTCTGTGTGAGTTGTATTTTCCAGAGGGTGTAGGCCGGATTGCTGATGTCGCGCGGCTCAAAAGGCTCGTACATATACATCGACTTATACGATACGGAAGAATATACGCGTCCTGAAAGCACGATGTCGGTGGAATAATTGTCGGTCCAGCTGTGTGTCCATCCAAGCCGCACGTTCAGGGAGTGTGGGCGCGCCGGACAATACTGTGTCACCGAGCCGCCTTCGGTCTGCTCGTGTGTGTAGGCATAGGAAAGGCGTGCCGAGATGCCGCAGTCGTAGCGGGCTTGCACAGCGGCCTCGGCGGTGGCCACTTTCAGGTTCCTCACATTTATATAATTGATGTATGGCCCGGTCTCGCCGTAAAGGATTCCGGATGTGGAAATCTTGTCGTCGACAAAATTATATCCGCCTCCGAGCGTGAAATTGTAGTTGCGCCAGGTATACTCGGCCGAGAGGTTGAAATTATGAGAGGTCTCGGATTTGAGGTCGGGGTTTCCGTGGATGTCGAAGATGCCGGCCATGTCGAAATCCATGTATTTTTCTTTAAGCGTGGGAGCGCGGAAGCCGCCGGCATAACCGGCGCGCAGGGTTAGGCGATTGTAGCGGTAGCGTGCCGAAAGTTTGCCCGTGAGGCGAGAAAGGTCGCCGTCGGAGAAGTAGTCGTAGCGCGCCGCTCCCACTATTTCCCATGCTTTTGAGATATTCCAGTCGTACTGGGCGAAGATGTCGGCGGAAATCTGTGTCTTTGCCGCGGAGTGGAATTGGTAGGTGTCGAGATAGTCGCGCATGAAGTCGCCGCCCACGGTGAGTATGTCTGAGTGGCGGAGAGTGCGGTTATAGAGAGTGCGGACAGAGTGCTGTACGTTGCGGTAGTCGCGGATATCCTTGTCTGTTGCCACCAGAAAATCGGACTTGTCGTATTGGTCGAAGGCATAGGATATTTCGAGTTTGTCGGCGGGAGAAATTTGCCATTCTCCGCGCAGGCCTCCTGAGAAGTCGCGGTAGCGGTCGGGAGTGTCTACATTGTAATATCGTTCCTTGAAGAAGTATCCGGCCCTGGCCGAGAGGGTGAGTCCGTCGAGCGGACGCCATGAAAGTTTGTCGGAGACGTTCCACGTGTGGTTGCCATGGACGGTGCGGAAGTCGCAGTCGTCGGACGGGTCGAGGCATACCGAATATGTGGAGATGCGCTGATGCGACACCGAGAGGATATTGTCGACAGCGCGGTTGCGCAGCGACAGGGTGCCTCCGTAGCGCCATTCGTGATGGTCGGCGGCACGCACGTTCAGGTCAAGGGCCCAGGGGCGGTCGGCCTTTTTGGTGATGATGTTGATTACTCCGCCGGCCGCGCTCGAGCCGTAGAGGGCCGAAGACGCGCCTTTTATCACCTCGATGCGTGCCACCTGCTCCATGTTCAGGCGCGAGAAGTCGACATTGTCCATCGTCTCGCCGGCGAGACGCTCGCCGTCGACGAGCACAAGCACCGACTGTCCCGAGAAGCCCGACACGTTCATGTTTACCTGCTGGTTCATGGCATACGAGAACTCGACGCCGGGAAGTTCGGATTGCAGCAGGTCGAGTATCGTTGATGCGTCGGATGTGCGTATGTCGGCGGCGGTGATGAGGCGTGTCTGCACGGGAGTGTCTTTGAGCAGTTTAGGCGTGCGCGTGCCGGTGACAACGATTTCGTTGAGGCTTAGCGCGTGTTCAAGCGAGTCGATGTCGATAGGCGGTTGCGATGCAGGCCGGGCTGCCCGGGGCGACAGGAATGTTGCCAGGAAAATTATCAGGATTAGTTTTTTCATTGACGACAGATTTGTAGTTCGTCGTTAGTCTTTTGCAGTTTGTAAATCCTACAACGGATATGTTATATCTATGGTAAGGAAGCCTTTTGTGCCCATTTCCGACATATATGAGCGCATTTTCAGGGCGGCAAGTTCGCCCGAACTCAGGCGCATGATGTAGACGCGTCCGGTAGCGGAATACACCGGCGGGGGAGTGGAGAAATCCATCGTTACCCAGCGGGTGAGCGCGGGGTTTACCTTGGAGTGTTGGTATCCGATTTTAAAGCCCATCATCTCGCGCAGGTCGGTGATTACCTGGTGGTCGGACCATTCGTCGGCCTTGAAGTCGAGCGAGGCTATGGCCGACTTGTCAACGCTGCTGAGGTCGGTCCACGGTGTTTCGGCCGCCTCGGCGCCGTTGGTCTTCACGTCGAAATGGTGTATGGCGAAATCCCAGTGTGCCGGCTCGGCCTGCGTGTCGGTGGGTATATAGTCGAGTTCGGTATAGCGGTCGCCCTCCACGAGCTGGTATACCAGTGCCGAGCGGCCGTCCCAGCGTCCGGTGAGCGTCGAGGGGATTGGCATGCGCCCGATTGTGCGGTCGGCGAGGCTGATATAGATCCAGTTGTCGTATGATGTGGCGTCGAGTTGAAGCGTGAATGTGGCGTGTTCTCCGCCGTGAAAGCCTTCCTCGAAAGCCGAGTCCTGCGGGGCGTCGTCATAAATGCCGTCGAGGATGCCGGAGCACGACGAAAGGAAGAATGTGGCGAGAATAGCCGCTATGTGGAAAATTTTTCGGTTCATTTTGAGGAGAAAGTGGATTTTACGAGGAATGGCATCGAGCCGGGTTTATATTCCATCTCGAAAGAGATATTTCCGTCGGTGTATGTTCCTGAAATCGACCCGGTGGTGTGGTACTGCCCGGCCATGGCCTCGAAGTCGGGGCGAGAGAAAGATGCCGAGCCGTCGTCGGCGTAGGCAAACGACAGGTTTTCGATAGTCATCTCGCCTATGGTGATGTGCATGTCCACAATGTCGATGTAGAGCGAGAACTCGCCTATCACCAGGTCGGCGCGCGAGTGGGCGGAATTGAGCCAGTGTATCTCGGCGAAATTGTCGTTATGCACCGGGGCAAACACGTCGGCGAAGGCCGGGATCCACGACACGAGTTCTCCGTCGAAACGTTCCTCGGCAGGGCGTGTGTCGGGTTCGGGCATGTGCACATTGTCAGATGCACAGCCCGACCCGGCGACAGCCATCAGTGCTATTGCGGTATGTTTGAGAAACAGGCGCATCAATTTTTATATTCCATGTGGAGTGTGAAGGGCATTGCGCCGTATTTCATGTCTTCGGTGAAGAGGAACGAGCCGTCGGCATTCACTGTGCCCGAAAGTGTCACCGTTGTGTTCTTTCCGTCGATTGTGCCTTCGAATGTGCCTGTGAGGGTGTATTTGTCGCCGTCTTTTGCCACTGCCACATTCTCGACGGTGGCTGCGGGGAGATCGTAGAGTGTTCCCATCATGTTGTACTGGCAGGAGGC
>CANRZQ010000153.1 GCA_947644475.1 uncultured Muribaculaceae bacterium | reverse complement strand
CGCTAGCGTTCATCCTGAGCCAGGATCAAACTCTCCGTTGTTGTTTATCTTGTTTATTCCTTTTCAGAAATTTGTAAGGACAAGACCTTGACTTGTTGCGGAAAGCGGCGCCCTTATGGGCGCGAACGTCCTTGATTTATTGAAGCCGTATCTTGGTTTTGGAATGACAGAGTCAATCTTTTTGCTCTTGTACTACTTCGTCTCTATTGTAAATCTTTCAATGTTCTTTTGTCGCTTCGCGGTGCGGCGGTTTTCCGTCGGCCGAAAGTGTCGCAAAGTTACGGCTTGTTTTTGAACCTCGCAAATTTTTGTTCGGTTATTAACAATGTTTAACGTTCTTTTGCTTTCCTTTGGGCTTGCTTCCCGAAAGCGAGTGCAAAGGTAGGCACTTTTTGTTTCCCCTCCAAATTTTTTGCCATATTTTTTATCGATTTAACAGTTATTTAACAATTGAGGGCGGTTTTTATTGATTTTGTTAACGGTTGATAACATTTCAAGGGCTGAAATGGCCGGATTACACCGCCCCGAGGCATGGATAAAAAAAAACGGCGGGAACGGCCGCCGCGTTAAAACGCGGGGGAACGGGGGCGGAGAAGAGAGGGAGGAGGAATTTTGGCATATTTAATGGCGGCAAGGTGGCCGCCGCGTTAAAACGCGGGGGAACGGAGGCGGAGGGGAGGAAAGTGAGAGGGATATTAGGAAATACAAATGGCAGGGAGAGGGGCGGAGCCGGGAAACAAACAGCCCGGAGCCGTGGAGGCTCCGGGCCGGAGGAATTTAATTACTTTATATTTATAATAGTATTAACATACGCCTTGGCCCATCATGGCATTTGCCACTTTCATGAAGCCTGCGATGTTGGCGCCTTTCATATAATTGATGTAGCCGTCGGCTTCGCGGCCGTAACGGAGGCACTGTTCGTGGATGGCGTGCATAATGCCATGAAGTTTTTCGTCGACTTCTTCGGCGCTCCACTGGAGGTGCATGGCGTTCTGGCTCATTTCGAGACCTGATGTGGCCACACCGCCGGCATTAACGGCTTTGCCGGGTGCATATGTAGTGCGCGATTCGATGAATGTGTCGATGGCTTCGGGCGTACATCCCATGTTGGATACTTCGGCAACGAGTTCGACATGGTTTGCAACGAGCTGACGGGCATCGTCGCCATTAACCTCGTTCTGCGTAGCGCAAGGAAGAGCGATGTCGACCTTCTGCTCCCAAGGTTTCTTGCCGGGGAAGAATGTTGAGCCCGGGAATTTCTCGGCATACGGAGCGACAACGTCGTTGCCGGAGGCACGGAGTTCGAGCATATAGTCGATTTTTTCTGCATCGAGGCCTGCCGGATCGTATATATAGCCGTCGGGACCGGAAATGGTGACAACTTTTGCTCCGAGTTCGGTAGCCTTCAAGGCTGCGCCCCAAGCCACATTTCCGAAGCCGGATATTGCCACGGTCTTGTCCTTTATAGAGTCGCCTTTTTCTTTAAGCATGCTCTGCACGAAGTAGAGGGCGCCGAAGCCTGTTGCCTCGGGACGAATACGGCTGCCGCCGAAATCGAGTCCCTTACCTGTGAATGTACCGTCGTGCTGGTTGACGAGGCGTTTGTACATGCCATACATATATCCTACCTCACGGCCACCTACGCCAATATCGCCGGCAGGAACGTCACGGTCGGGACCGAGGTTTTTCCAAAGGCCGAGCATAAAGGCCTGGCAAAATCGCATGATTTCACGGTCGGATTTTCCACGGGGTGAAAAATCGGAACCGCCTTTTGCGCCGCCCATGGGAAGGGTTGTGAGGGCATTTTTAAATGTCTGTTCGAAGCCGAGGAATTTCAGGATAGAGAGGTTGACCGATGCGTGGAAACGGATGCCACCTTTATACGGGCCGATGGCATTGTTGAACTGCACACGGTAGCCGATGTTGTTTTGCACTTCGCCTTTGTCGTCGAGCCAGGTCACACGGAATGTGACGATACGGTCGGGCTCGACCATGCGTTCGATAATCTTGTTGTGTTCGAACTCGGGGTGCTGGTTGTAGATGTCGGCAACCGACATGAGCACTTCGCGGACAGCCTGAAGATATTCTTTCTCGCCCGGATGCTTAGCCTCGAGGGAGGCCATGATTTGATTAATTTCCATAATTACAGAAATTTTTGCGGTTTAGCGCGGTATAAAGATTTTGGTTGGTTAATCATATGAACTATGAGTCCGATGCAAACTTACATAATATTTCCATTACTTGCAAGCAAAATGCAACTAAAAAATGTGAAAAAATTTTGCGCCCATTTTTTCATCATCTGCCATTCAGTTTTGACAATTTTGCTCAAAAAACCGAGGAAATGCATTGCCAAATTCACCAAATCGAATACAATTATGGCCATAATATCGAAAAAACAGTTTATTTTGAGCAAAAAATTTAGTTTTTATACTCCGTTTGATAAAAAAACAGTATATTTGCATGCTGTAAAACATATTTTAAAAACACTATTCATCATAATCTTTCCCCAAACCAATATTCCAGGTGAGCTCACAACTGATTAAACGGTCCATAGAAAAGGTTTTGGCCGAAGACGTAAATGGAGTATGGCCGATTCTCTCAAATGAGGAGAAACGACTCATTGTCGAAAACTTTGAAATACATCATTTCAAGAAAAATCAGATAATATATGCTGAAAATGAAGAGCCCGAATTCCTTTGGTGCCTGCTGAAAGGCAAAGTAAAGAAATATAAGGATGGCGTAGGCGGCCGGCAACAAATATTGAGGCTGATACGTCCGGTACAGTATTTTGGATACCGGGCTTATTTTGCCAACGAGCCATATGTGTCGACATCGGCGGCCTTCGAGCCCTCGGTGCTCGGGTCGCTGCCCATGGGCATTGTGTCGGACCTGATTACGGCCAACAACCAGATTGCCTGGTTCTTCATCCATGACCTTTCGCGCAATCTCGGCAATTCCGACTCGCGCATAGTGAATCTCACTCAGAAACACATACGCGGACGCCTGGCCGAGGCCTTGATGGTGCTTCGAGACAATTATGGATACGAGGACGACAACATGACATTAAAGATATATATGTCGCGCGAGGACCTCGCCAATCTCTCGAACATGACTACCTCCAATGCCATACGCACGCTGTCGGGCTTTGTAAACGAGCACCTGATTGTGGTAGACGGACGCAGCATAAAAATCATCAACGAGCCTCAACTGCGAAAAATCAGCAAGTTTGGCTAATGCCTCCGTGGAGAATTCACCGGGGAGTCAAGAAATAAAGCGCATCTCAAAGTCGGCCATAAGACTTTTGGATGCGCTTTCCTTTCAGACTATTTTTCCGGCTGCAAACATTCTTACAGCATAAAATGTTAAAATATTTAAACAACTGCTTGAAAATCATGATTCTTGATATCGCAAAAGATAAACTGAAAGGGTATTTCGACCTGTCGCCATATATGGAGAGCGAGACAACGGCAAGGCAGACAATACTTGACGGCGTGTCGTTCCGAGGCCCCAACATAGTGATTCTTATCCTGGCCATATTCATAGCGTCGCTCGGCCTGAACACCAACTCTCCGGCGGTTATTATAGGCGCAATGCTCATATCGCCGCTGATGGGACCTATTATCGGCGTGGGACTGGGCGCCGGCACATATGATTTCGCGCTAATCAAGCGATCGGCCCGCAACCTTGCGGCAGCGGCCATATTCTCGGTGATAGCCTCAACGCTGTTTTTCCTAATCTCCCCGGTAAGCGAGGGGCGGTCGGAACTTCTTGCGCGCACATCGCCAACGATATACGATGTGCTCATCGGTTTTTTCGGCGGCGGAGCCGGAATCGTGGCAGCCGCGTGCCGCCAGAAAGGCAACGTAATACCCGGCGTGGCTATCGCCACTGCGCTGATGCCCCCGCTCTGCACGGCAGGATATGGCCTTGCGACATGGCAATTGCAGTACTTCACAGGAGCATTTTATCTGTTCCTGATCAACTCGATATTCATTGCCTTCGCTACTCTTGTAGGCGTGAAACTGTTCAAATTCACGCCGGTGAACTTTGTCGACGGACAACGCCGCCGCAAGGTGCAGCGCATAGTGCTTACCATCGTGGTCGTGACCTTGCTCCCAAGCGTGTACCTTACGTTCCTGATGATACGCGACAGTTACTTCATAAACGACGCCAACAATTTCGTCGACGATAATTTTGTATTCTCAAACACACAGGTATTCAGCAAGAAAGCCTATATCTCCCATTGGAAGAAACATATCGACGTGACGCTTATAGGTGAGAGCGTCGACATCGACTCGCTTCAGATAGCCATGAGCCGCCGGCTGCAAGAATCGCCCATCCTGCGGGGCTCAACGCTGCATATCACGCAAGGCTTCGGCGCAGGCTCAGCAAATATCTCACAGGCGCCGCGCGAAAGCATCGGCGAGGTATTCACCGCAGCCATAAATCAGATTGAAGGGCAAAAAGCGGAAATAGACTCGCTGCGCTCGCAGATCCTACGCCGGGAGGCTTTCGACTCACTATCATATACGATTGCCCCAGAAATAAAAGTGCTGTATCCGCAGATTGCCGACATTGCCATATGCCGCACCCTTGTGTGCAACACATCGACGCGCTCGCTCGACACGGTGAACATAGCCATAATAAAACATACCTCATCCATATCCGACCAGGCTCGCCTGACCCGCTATCTGGAAACACGCACCGGACTTAAAGACTTGCGGATAATCGATTCCGGAAAATAACCCGATGAACTTTCGCCACGGCAAAATTGTTTGAATATCAAACGTTTCATCAAAACTTACCGTGTATGAAAAAGTTATCCGGACTTATAATAATGGCTGTCCTGCTCGTCCTTTCGGGG
Organism: uncultured Muribaculaceae bacterium; assembly: GCA_947644475.1. Classification (GTDB taxonomy): domain Bacteria; phylum Bacteroidota; class Bacteroidia; order Bacteroidales; family Muribaculaceae; genus CAG-873. The sequence continues at coordinate 1,750 of CANRZQ010000153.1, read as the reverse complement.
TGCAGCCCTTACTCTCTGACATCGAGCGAGACTTACAATGGGGCAAACCTGCGCGAGTTCTCTACCTTCCGCATCGTCACTCCCGATGAAGGCACGCTGCCTCCCGGAATGGAAATGGTGACATATTACAATATTGCCGCCGCCATACGGGAACAGATGGTGGAGCGCGGCTACACGGAGAGCCCGACATCGCCTATGCTTATCAACATAGGACTTACCGTACGCAAGGAGATTGCAACCGCACCTCTTGTGCAGCCCATGGGGCCTCCCCCACCCCCGCCTGCCGGGCCGTATTATAACGGAATGTACCCCTGGTTTATGTATCCCCGCTCATATTACTGGCCGGCCTACTATTCCAACGCACAAGTAATCACAGGCATATACCGTGAAGGGGTGCTAACGATGGATATTGTGGACATGCAGAGAAAAATACCGATGTACTCTTCTTCTGTGGCCACGATTATGGACAACGGAGACTCACAATTCCGCAATCTCGAGGGAATTGCCAAGGCAGTGGATGTGCTGTTCTCTAAATTCCCGGTTCCCCTCCTGCCTCAATATAAGAAATAATATGATGCAATATAAAAACGGCCGGCGAAGTATTTCGCCGGCTGTTTTTATCGTATCAACTTGCAGAATCAAGCCTTGTAATAATCGAGTTGCTCGGGCTTGACACGGGCGATGAAATCGGCATGCTTGGTGATTTCGGCCTGTGCGAGGTTTACATATACGTGGAGCGATTTTGTGAACGACTCGTTGCGCTGTGCATCGAGAAGCAGGAGGTAGCCCATTACGGTGAAGCCTGCCATCTCGACGAGGCGGCGAGCCATCAGGTCGGTATAATCCTGATTGTTGGCGGCGGAAACGTCGGCAGCGGCGGCATAGTAAGCCTCAGCCATGTTTGCCAGCATATCTTTCACGGGTTGCAGTTCGGGGCGAACTTCCGTGGCGGCATATCCGTCGATAAGCGTACGGTATGTGGCTGTGAGGACGTGGCGGATTGCTGCTACAACCTGAAGCTGAGTGGTGCCTTCGTAGATCGAGGTGATGCGGGCATCGCGGTAGATGCGCTCGCAGGCATAGTCTTTCATAAAGCCCGAGCCACCGTGAATCTGGATGCAGTCGTAGGCGTTCTGGTTGCAATATTCCGAAGAAAGGCCTTTTGCCATGGGAGTGAGGGCATCGGCGAGTTTCTTGTAGTTTTTGAGTTCCTTGCGTTCGTCGGCAGTAAGAGGACGCTCGCGGGCTATGTCTTCAAGAGCCTTGTAGAGGTCGACGTAGCGTGCGCACTCGTAGAGCAGCGAGCGGGAAGCATCGAGTTTGGCCTTCATCACAGAGAGCATCTCTGCCACAGCCGGGAATTCGATGATGGCTTTGCCGAACTGACGGCGATCCTTTGCGTAGGCAAGAGCCTCACGATAGGCAATCTCGCTTACGCCGACGCTCTGGGCGGCGATGCCGAGACGAGCACCGTTCATCAGGGCCATAACATATTTGATAAGGCCCATGCGGGTGTCGCCAACGAGTTCGGCGGGAGCGTTCTTGTAAACGAGTTCGCATGTGGGCGAGCCCTTGATACCCATCTTATTCTCGATGCGGCGCACGTTGACACCGCCGTTGCGTTTGTCGTAGATAAACATCGAGAGACCACGGCCATCGGTTGTGCCTTCTTCCGAACGGGCGAGCACAAGGTGGAGGTCAGAGTCACCGTTGGTGATGAAACGCTTCACACCGTTGAGCACCCAAGAGC
>CANRZQ010000152.1 GCA_947644475.1 uncultured Muribaculaceae bacterium | reverse complement strand
TGGCGCGGGAGGGACGCGGACGATTCGGAGTGTGTACTTTTGTCGTATCTTATGGGCTAAAAAACGATATGCTATGGCCTCAATAAAAGTAAAGTTCCGACCGTCAACGATTGCAGACCATGAGGGCGCAATCTTTTACCGGATTATCCACGAGCGGAAAGTCCGTCAACTAAACACCGACTATCATGTAATGCCTGATGAATGGGATGAAAGCCGCTCGATGGTGACAACCAAGCCGTCCGGTGAAAGAAAATCTTTAATCCTCTCGATCCGCGAACGTATCCGCCGGGATGTGGAGCGGCTGTCCAGGATTGATAAACGCCTTGAAGCAGAAGGTTTATCCTATTCTGCCGATGATGTGATTGACGAGTTCCGCAGATATGCATGCGAATACTCTCTTTTCAATTTCATGGAAGCCCTCATCATTAAGTTTAAGCAGAATGGCAAGGAAAGGACATCGGAAACCTATGCGGCCGCCCTCAACAGTTTCAAAAAGTTTCTTGGCGAGGCAAGGGGCCAATGGCGATTACGCAAAGACGGAGACCTGATGCTCGACTGCCTGACCTCCGAGATAATGGAGGCATACGAGGCGTGGCACAAGCAACGCGGCAATTCACCTAACACCATTTCATTCTATACACGTATACTCCGGGCTGTATATAACCGTGCAGTGGAAGAAGGCATCATCGAGAACCGCAATCCTTTCCGTCATGTCTATACAGGAGTGGACAAGACTGTCAAGCGTGCCATCCCGCTGGTACATGTTAAGAAGATGAAGGCTCTCGACCTGACACACGCTCCGGCATTGGATTATGCCCGCGATATGTTTCTGATGAGTTTCTATCTCAGGGGAATGAGTTTCATAGACATGGCATTTCTGAGGAAAACTGATTTGAAGAACGGATATGTCGTCTACCGTCGCCGCAAGACCGGCCAGCAACTCACAATCGCATGGACGCCGGAGATGCAAGCCATACTCGACAAATATCCCGGCAATCCCACGCCATATCTCTTGCCCATCATCAAGACAGAAGGTGGCAACGAGCGATGTGCCTATCGCAACATCGGTTACAGCATAAATCACAATTTGAAAAAGATAGCAGGCATGGTGGGTATCAGCATCCCTCTGACTATGTATGTCGCCCGCCACTCATGGGCCAGTGCCGCCAAAGCCAAGGGCATTCCCCTCGGCGTAATCAGCGAGGGCATGGGCCACGACAGCGAGGCCACCACCCAGATTTACCTCGCCTCTCTCGACACCTCCGTAGTCAACAAAGCCAACAGCCTGATTATAAAGTCTCTATAAAATACACTGACGAGGGTGTGTCATAAAGACTGTTTATGCCGAAATTGTCTCCAACTCTTGCCAAGAGTGTGTTGACGGGTGGCAAAATTATATAAAAATTCGGATATATTATACATATTTAACAAAAAAAATGATATTTACAGTAAAAAAAGTTATCCATTGTTTTGCAAATGTAGCAATTGTATAGTGATAAGGTATTGAACAGTAGCATTTTATCGGCCGGTCAAATCTCTTGGCAAGAGTGCATTGGCTAAGCGTCTTTGGCAGATGCATTGCAACGATAGAATCATATAAATAATAGTATATATGTAATAAATAGTGTTCAATTTTTATCAATTCTAAGGAAAAAGAAAAATGAAAAGAATCACATCATTCATTTTGCTTTGTGCCGCTATGCTGGTGGCCAATGCTCGATCCCGGCATGTTTACGGGCGTGTGGTTGATTCCGACAATGACGAGCCTCTGATAGGCGTGTCAGTCATGCCGGTTGGAGGCGGGGCCGGAACGGTTACCGATCTGGATGGAAATTTCTATCTTGGCCTTGACAACACGGTATCTCAAATTAAGGTTTCATATGTAGGTATGCAAACCGAAACACTTGAAGCGCATTTCGGTGAGGAAATGCTGATTAAAATGAAAAGCCTGGACTATGCGCTTGACGAGGTCATTGTTGTGGCTTATGGCACATCGACCAAAGGTGCATATACGGGTTCTGCGTCGGTTGTCAATGCTGCGCAACTTGAGGACCGTCTCGTGACAGATGTCACAAAAGCACTGTCGGGTACTGTGGCCGGTGTGCAGATACAGAGCGCGAGCGGTCAGCCCGGAACCGAGCCTGTGGTGCGCATACGAGGCGTGGGCTCAATCAACGCCGGCATGGACCCTCTGTATATCGTAGACGGGATTCCGTTCGACGGGGGCATGAATTCCATAAACCCACAGGATGTTGAATCTATCACAGTGCTCAAAGATGCCGCCTCGGCAGCCCTGTATGGCGCCCGGGGAGCAAATGGCGTGATTCTTGTGACCACGAAGAAGGGCCGTGAGGGCAGAAAAATTACGTTGGATGCCCGATGGGGTGTAAATTCACGTCAGGTGCCGAGATATGATGTAATCACATCTCCGTCAGATTATATGCTTGCGGTATATAACTCACGTCGCAATTATTATATATATCGTGGTCAGAGCGAGGAAGCCGCATATGGTTTTGCGGTAAATGGAAATAGTAAAGCCCCCGGCCTTAATGGCAAGCCGGGACAGAACGCGCTCGGCTACCAGATGTGGACCATACCCGACGGACAGAGCCTGGTGCTGCCCGACGGCACATTCAATCCGGAGGCCACGCTCGGTTATTGCGACGGAACAAATTATTTCATTCCTGACGACTGGCAGAAGGAATCTTATCGCAACGGTTTCAGGCAGGAGTATAACTTGTCTGTGCAGGGAGGCAGTTCTGCCGGCACATACATGATTTCAGGTTCGTATCTGGAGGATGAAGGCTCGATAGTATGCTCGTCTTTTCAGCGCGCGACAGTGCGTGCCACAGGAGATTATGATTTATACAAATGGCTGAAAGTGGGCACCAACATGCAGTATACGTATGAATGCACCAACAGTCCTAATGGCCAGACTGAGACAGGATACTCAGACAATGTTACATACATGGCCGACTATATTGCGCCAGTGTATCCGATGTATATAAGAGATGCCGAGGGCCGCGTTATGCGTGACGCGGTGTCCGGGCAACCCCTGTATGACTATGGCATGAAAGGCCTTGGCCTTCCGTATTCGCGTGCGTTTGTCGCCGGGGGCAATCCGACCGGCTCACTTATCTACGACAAGAGCGCATATATGCATGATGTGTTCAATGGCAAATGGTTTGTGCAGGTAAAGCCGCTTGACGGACTCACTTTGACCGGGACAATGGGATATTATCTGAGCCATCGGCAGTATGACTTTTTCTCCAACGACCAATACGGTCAGAGTTCTACATATCATGGCTCAGTCAGGCAAAGTGCCTCCCGCAACAGTTCAGTCAATCTGCAAGGCCTCGCAAATTACAAATGTTCTTTTGCCGATAAGCATAATATGGATTTCTTGCTTGGATATGAGCAGTATTCACTCAATATGTCGGGAATATGGGGCAGTGGCCGTAATGTATATAGCGGATTTAACCACACGCTGTCAAATATAATCGACAACAAGGAACTTGGCGGCGAAAAGGATTATTATGCGACAAGAGGCATATTTGGCAGGGTAAACTATAATTATGACAACCGCTATTTTGGAAGCGTGTCGTACCGCCGTGACGCTTCTTCACGATTTGCCCGCGACCACAGATGGGGCAATTTCTGGAGCCTTAGCGCAGCGTGGGACATATCCAATGAAGAATTCTTCGAGCCTCTTTCCCCGGTTGTTGATTTTTTGAAGTACAAAATATCATTCGGCCAGCAAGGCAACGACCAGATGGCACAGGGAGGAGTAATAAATAACTACCCCTATATCGACCAATACAATCAGGGCGGAGCCAATGGCGTATGGTCGGTAGGCACGCTGTTCTTCAAAGGAAACCCCAATCTCACATGGGAGACGTCGAACTCGTTCAACACCGGATTCGATTTCAGCCTCTGGCACGGCATGCTCTCCGGAAGTCTTGAATACTTTATGCGTCAGACCGACGACATGCTGTTCTTCAAGCCCACCGGCTTATCATCAGGATACTCTTCGATACCAATGAACATAGGCTCGATGCGCAACAGCGGCATTGAACTCGACCTCAATTTCCGTCCGGTTGCAACAGATAGATTTACATGGGACCTCAACCTGAATCTCACATATATAGACAATAAAATTATCAAACTTGCCCCCGAGTTGAACGGACGTTGGCAATCCGGAAGCCAGATATTTGAAGAAGGGAAGAGCCGTTATCAGCTCTATCTCGTCAAATATGCGGGAGTAGACCTCGACAACGGCTCGTCGTTGTGGTGGGGGCGTCATGCCGATGGCACTGAATTCAAGACAGCCGATTTCAATGTCGCATACAATGGCGACAAATCCACCGGCGACGTATCCAACCGTCAGGCCACGGGCAACATGCTCCCTCCTGTTTATGGCGGTTTCGGAACCTCGCTCCAGGCGTTCGGATTTGACTTCTCAATGCAGTTCGCCTACCAGCTGGGCGGACGTATCCTTGATTCCGGATACCAGCAGTTGATGAACGGCGCATATCAGGAAGACAAAGGCTCCGCGCTCCATAAGGACCTGCTCAATGCATGGACGCCGGAATCGCCGTCGGGTTCTGTGCCTCGTCTTGACTGGGGTGCAAAATATACAGGCGCCACCAGCGACCGCTGGCTTACAAGTTCGGACTATCTGTCGCTCAATAACATTTCATTGGGCTACACCCTGCCCAAGGCGCTTACATCAAAAGTCGGCCTTGAATCAATCCGGATATACGGCGCCGCCGATAATGTGGCCCTCTGGAGCAAAAGGAAAGGCATGGATCCGCGGCAGAGTTACATACAGAGTTACGCCGGTTACTACGCCGCGCTGCGCACCATCTCGGGAGGTATAAAAGTTACGTTATAACAAGTTGTCAAAAAATCCAAAATGAGAATAATTAGAAACATAATACTGCCGGCGGCGTGTGCTCTTGCGCTGGCCTCATGCAACAACCTCGATACAGAACCGATAGGCTCCACTCTCACCTCCGACCAGCGAGAGGAAGTGATAAAGGAGCAGGCTGCAAAACTTCAAGCCACGGTATCGGGCGTGTACGGCAATTTCTATGCCTATCAGAATGTATATGATGACTTTTTCGATTTCGGTCTGCCATCAATTATCACTATGCTCAACCAGAGAAGCGAGGGGCTTGTGTCTGCATCATATGATTACGGCTGGTTTGCCGAATGTGGACAATTTTCCGACAACACTCCCACCACTCCCTACGCGCGAATCATCTGGGGCACATTCTACAATACAATCTATTCTGCCAATCAGGTGATGGACATAGTTGGCAAGAATGCCGACGACCCTACGCTCCGCTTCTATATGGCTCAGGCCCTCGGGGCAAGGGCTTACAGTTATTGGATGCTTGCCCAACTTTGGCAATTCAACTATGCGGATAATCCCGAGGCGCCGTGTGTTCCGGTAATAACGGAAGAAAATGCCGAGACGGCAGCAGTAGACGGTATTGGACGTGCGACAGTACGCGAAGTATATGCCCGGATACTCGACGATATAGATACGGCAATCGGATATCTTGACGGCAATCCTGTCGAGAGGGAAGACAAACGCTATGTCGACATAGCGGTACTCTACGGGCTGAGAGCGCGTGCAAATCTTTGCATGGGTAAATACGACGCGGCCTATGAGGATGCAAATGAGGCTGTCGCACGCACAGAGGCCACCCCTCTGTCGGCAGCAGAGGCTTCTGTGCCGGGCTTCAACAATGCCGGCGCCCACAATTGGATGTGGGGCATAATAATCGAGGAACCAGATGCCAACGGCCTCTATACATACTCCGGATTCATGGGGTCGTTCTCGTATGGCTATGCCTATGCCGGGCAATGGCAACTCATCAACAGCCGCCTTTTCGGCCGAGTGCCGTCGGAGGATGTAAGAAAAGGCTGGTGGATAAATCCTGAGACCCGCAATTCCATAGCCGACAACTACTCCGCCACCTACGAAGGCATGTCTGCTTCGGAATATCTTGACGCCGTCGAGGCTCCGGAATATGCTGTTGTGAAATTCGCCCCATACAACGATGTGCTCATGCAGACCACCGGGGCCGTCGATATTCCGCTTATGCGCGTAGAGGAGATGTATCTCATAGCGGCAGAGGCAAGAGCCATGGCCAATGCTTCCGATGGCAAAAGCCTTATCGAAGAGTATGTAAACAAATATAGATGGACTGATTCGGCCACGCCATACGCATGCAATGCAACTTCGTCGGAGCAAGTGCGTGACGAGATATTCTTCCAGCGTCAGATTGAACTTTGGGGCGAAGGTTTTGAATATATCGACCGATTGCGGCTGAATAAAGGCATCGACCGGCGCAATGCCAATTTCAATCCGGACTGGGCTTTCAACATCCCGCCAAAAGCGGCGGTATTGCTTTACCAGATTCCACAGGCCGAGATTGAGGGTAATCCCGGAATCACGCAGGCCGACCAGAATCCGGCCGGAAACGCGCAATTATAAACTTCTTATATTTAATAGAAAAAAAGCAGTTAACAAACGTCGATTAAGTATATCGGATTAAAAAGTTAATGTAATCACGGTGTAGGGACACACGGCTCGTGCCAAGCGGTTCACATAAGCCCTCGCCGTGGCGGAGAAGCGCGGATGCG
>CANRZQ010000151.1 GCA_947644475.1 uncultured Muribaculaceae bacterium | reverse complement strand
CACAGGAGATAGATAAGGCCGGCTATAACTATAACGATAAGGAGTGTACCCATTTGTGGAAGAGAGGTTTTGCGATTAGTCGCGGTGTCTCACCGCGAGCGAGATGATGATGTAGAGTATGATTGTCCATGCAAGTCCGGCTATGCCTTGGCTCCATACGAAAAGTATGGCGGCCAGGATTATGATATAGCGCCGGAAATTCTCGCGGATGTCGAGGTTCTTGAATTTAAGCGAGAACATTCTTATCCGCGACACCATGGCCAGGGATATGAGCAGGATGGTGACGATTATGAATGTGTCGCCCGGGAAACTGTATTGCGCCATCCAGTCGGAAAGGCCAATCCAGAATATTGCGTTGGCGGGAATGGGCAGGCCGGCAAACGATGTGGCCTGCGAGTCGTCGATATTGAACTTGGCAAGGCGCAGCGCGCCGCACACGGGAATGAGCAGGGCGGCGAATGGCACCCACGAAGCCGTCGACAGCGAGCCGATAGTGTTCAGCATCAGCATGCCCGGGGCCACGCCGAAACTTACCAGGTCGGAAAGCGAGTCAAGTTCCTTGCCCATCGATGAATAGGCATGCAGAAGACGCGCGGAGAATCCGTCGCAGAAATCGAATATGGCGGCAAGCGCTATGAAGATATAGCACCATGCCGTGCCCGTGAGCGCGGTGCCGAACATCGGTTCGGAAAGATTAAACGCGCAAATCACGGCCATACATCCGCTCAACAGGTTGAGGCTGGTGATGGTGTTTGGTATGAATGAGGTAATCTTTTTAATCATTTTTTGGGTTGTAGTCGGCCCACTTCGGTGATGCCGCCGGTGGTCTTGTCGCCGATTTTGACATAAATCTCTGTGCCGAGAGGGAGGTAGAGGTCGATGCGCGAGCCAAATTTAATGAAGCCCATGTGGTCCTCGATAGAGGCTTCCACGCCGGGGTGCGCGTAGGTAACGATACGGCGGGCCATCGCTCCGGCCACCTGGCGCATAAGCACAAGCTGGTCGTGGGGAGTGCGTATCACCACGGTCGAACGCTCGTTCTCGGTGCTCGACTTGGGCAGATATGCGGCCATGAAACGGCCCGGATGATGCTTTGTGAACACAACCTCGCCGTCGACCGGAAACCAGTTGGCATGTACATTGAGCACGCTCATGAACACCGACAGCTGGATGCAGCGGCATTTAAGATATTCAGGCTCATATACTTCCTCGAGGGCCACGACTGTGCCGTCGGCGGAAGACACGACCACATTCTCGGGGTTGCCCGTGAATTGGCGTTTCGGCGAGCGGAAGAAGTTGACGACAAGAAGATAAAACACGCCTAAAACCACCGTGGCGGTTATAGGCACGGCAACAACGTCGACCCACAGCCATAGCGGCAGCAACACGACAAGTGATGCTACGGCCAAGATTATGAGGATGTTTGTGCCTTCGTGATGTATTTTTACGCGCATTGTGGTTTAGGTTCTATTTCGCAAAATTACAATCTTTTTTGTAACCCTGCAAATTTTTACGATAAAAGTTTGGTTGTCGCAAGTTTGAGAGTTTAAAGTTTGGAAGTTTAAAGTTTGGTAGTTGGAGTGCAGGAACACAAGCCTCCGGCTTGTGGCTTTTTCGAGGGTGTGTCAAAAAGGTTGGCGGCAACCGGGGATTTGGGAGCGGAGGCCGGCCGGAGCGTTCGGCTATGCCAATCGTGATGCAGAACGCTACGCTTCCGCTCCACCCCGGAAACTTCAACAAGCCGGAGGCTTGTTTTCCTGTTTGAAAAAAACGCGGCGCCCGGGAGGGGGCACCGCGTTGGGTGTGGGGTTATTTCAGTGTTGACTGATTATTTGAAGGGGTTGATGGTGGTGGCGGGGATGGTGCGGAAATCTTTGATGGTGAAGTAGATTTCAGAACGCATCTGAAGGGGCCATTCGCGGTCGTTGCGGATTGTTTTGAGGGCGGCCTTGCCACGTGCCTGTTTTGTCGCGGGGGAGTCTTCGTCGAGCACGAAGGTTACTTCAACGGGGTTGACGCGGTAGGTGTTGTAAACCTGGTAGGCGGGGTAGGGTGTGCGTACGGTGATGATGCCGAGGCCGTCTTCTTCGGTGTATGTGGAGAGGTTCATACGGTTTTTCTTGAAGAAGTTTTTCACCTGCTCGATGGTGTAGTTGTCGTAGTTGATGAGCTCACCTTCCACGTTGTACACGATTTCGGGGTTGATGATGTGGTCCTTGGCGGGGTTGCGCTTGTCGTTGATGCCCTGGATGTAGGAGTCGATCGAATTCGAAAGGAAGCCGGTGTACTGGGGATTTACCACGACACATTCGGGGTCGGAGCAGTCGAACACGATGTTGAACTTCTGGTTGGGGTTGACGCTGTTTTGCGAAGCGAAGGGGAATTCAGAGTCGGCGCCGTAGGGGTTGACAAGACGGAGAATGTTGGGGTTCTCGATAAGCGACTGGATTTCTACCTGGAACATGTTTGCTTGCAGGAAGTTGGCCATCGAACCGTAGTTGTTGGCATACTGCTTGTCGGAAGAGTAGACGAGCGGGAGCACGAAGCCGTCGGAAACGTCGGCCCATCCGTGGGTCTTCCATGCGGTGGGGTCGTTGGGCACGGTTGTGCCGGCGCCTACGTTGAAGCGGAGCACGTAGTTAGACACTGGTTCGTCGTTGAAGTAGCCTACTGCCACGGCGATGTGAAGGCCGTCGCCGAACACGGGCACGCGGGCTTCCTGGCCTTCGCCGGATGCTACGGTCTCACAGTCGAGTGTGCCTCCGCGGATGCCGTCGAATATTTCCTGGGCTGTGAGTTTGGAGGAAACTGCGATGCGCACTTCATTGAGGTCTTCGCCTGAGTCGATGTTGAGCATGGCGTAGGTCTGTGTGAAGTCGGGAGCAGTGAACAGGCCTGCAAATTCGGCATATATGGAGTAGTCGGGGAATCCGTCGATCTGAAGGGTTTCGTATTCAACGCCGAAAGCGTAGCCGGCTTCCATTTCGTTGGTGTAGTAGATAGCGCGGATATCGAAGAGGCCGCGTTCGGTGTCGTAGTACGATGAGCCGTAGAGGAGTTCTTCGCGGTCGGGCATGCCGATTGCGCCGAACCATGTGCCGTAGTCGGCTACGATGAGCTCGCCTTGGCTGGTCTGGTATCCGAGGCCCTGGGGCTCGACGGTTACGGGCACGAGACCTTGCTGGGCGTCGGCGTAGTGCATCTTGATCACGAGTGTCTGCTCGGGGTTGGGTGACAAGCCGCCGAAGAAGGGCACGAATTTGGAGGCATCGGTCTGGCCTTTGGGAAGACCGCCGACCACGATTGTGGTGTCGGACTCGATGTCGCCTACTGTGTGGCCTTTGTAGATGGGAATTGATGACTGGTAGCCGGTGAGCATGGCGGCGTAGGTGTATTCACCGAAGTTCCAGTATTCGCCTACGAATTCGGTGGCGACCATTACGTCGAACGAGTAGGACGAGGGGCCGTACTGGGTGGCGGCGTCGGCATCGGCGATGCTGATCGACGCGGGATATTTTTCCTTATATTCCATTTTCGTGGGGTCGTAGCCTACGGTGATTTCGGCCGATGTGGCTCCTGCCGCGAAGGAAATGGATGTGGGGAATGTGAAAAGGTTGTTTTCGTCGGAGCATGTGATGTTTACGGTCTCTGCCGATTTGTCATCTACACGCATGATGGTGACATTGAAAGATGATTCTTCGGCGCCGACTGTGATGGTGGCGGGGTTGGTTTCCGGGAAGTACGCGCCGGGAGACTGGGCGCCCGGGGTGTACTTTTCATCGTCGGAGCAAGCGGAGAATATGGCTGCCAACGCCAAGGCCGAGAATGAAAGAATTTTATTGAGTTTCATTGAGTCGTAATTTTAAGATTCGATAACCGATTACATGATGGGTGAGTAGCAGCCGTCGGTAGAGGGGTTGTTCCATTCGCGTACAGCGGCGTTGTTCTGGCCTTCGGAGCGGACAATCACGAAGTTCATCCATGCAGGACGGCCTGTTGTGTTCATGCGGGCATAGGATTCGAAGTTGGAGCCGGAAGTGGCGCGGGTAACGGAGATGTTAAGACGCTTGATATCGAAGAAGGTCTGTCCTTCGCCCCAGAGTTCGACACGTTTCTGGAAGATGATTTCGTCGATGATGTCGTTCTGCGATGTTCCGGTGAAGCGGTAGAGGCCGTTGCGGTGTGTGCGCATGAAGTTGAGGAGTGTCTGCTTGCCTTGCTCGGGGTTGGAGTGAGCCTGTGCCTCGGCGAGGATGAAGTACATTTCCTCGATACGCATCAGGGGGTAGCCGGAGCAGGAGCCTGTGGAGTACACCTCGAAGCCTCCCATTGCGGGGCGGAATTTGAGCGAGGAGTAGGGGGCGAGCTGGTATTGGCCGCCTGCGTAGGGCGAGAACACGTTGTCGACGAAGAGTTCCTTGCCTTGGAGGGGCGAGCCTTCGGGGGCTACCCATGAGAGTTTGCGGAAGTCGGTGTCGTCGATGCGCGAGTAGAATTCGTCGGTGCCGCAGAGCAGGCGGGGACCGGCGTTGGCATATCCGTAGGTTGTCTCGTTGGAGCACCACGATGTCCAGTTAAGGATACCGGAGCGGACAACGGAGTTTTCCTCGACTACCTGCGAGCCCCACATCCATGCGGGCGACTCGATGGTGTTGAAGCCCGACGAGGTGTTGAGCCATTCGTCTTTGGTGAGGGGGCGGCAGGTTGATGTGGCGATGGCGAGGTCGGCGTATTTGGCTGCCTCGGTGTAGTTCTCGTTCCACATGTAGTAGCGTGCTTTGAGGCCGTATACTACGGAAAGGTCGGGGAGGGTCTTGTCGGCGCGAGTGGCTCCGGCGATGAGGCGCTCAGCCTCGTTGAGGTCGCGGAGGATGGAGTCGGACATGTTTGCTCCGTTGAGTTTGTCTGTCTTGTAGTGGGGCAGACGGGGGTTATTGATGGCCTGGTCCTGTGTGGTGTATTCCGTTACGTAGGGCACGGTGAGGTTGGTCACGTCGTTGCCGTAGTCGTTCACAGCGTTAACCTTGTCGTTGGGGAGGAACTCGTACATGCGTGCGAGGTCGAGGTAGCCGGCGGCGCGGAAAGCGTAGCCCATGCCGAGGTATACCTGGTAGGACTCGTTGTCGGGGTGCTGCTTGTAGAAGCGGATTGCGTCGTTGGCGGGCTGCACCATCTTGTTGAGGAACACCCACACGAAACCGGTGGAGGCATACACCTCGGAGATGTTGCGGTTCTGCTCCCAGGATGTGTAGTGGTCGTAGTTGGATGTGGCTATGGCCATGTCGGCGGTCATTACGTCGCGGATGTGCATGATCGAGCCGTAGCCCCAGTCGTAGTGGCCGTCGGTGGCAACCTGGTATTCGTTATAGAAGGCCGGCATCGACCATACCATGGCTTCGCCCGTGGCGGTGGATGATGCCAATTGCGATTCGGTAACGCCGGAGGTGGGGAAAGTCTCCTCAAGACATCCGGTGAGGGTCATTGCTGAAACACCGGCGGCGACAATCGAAAGTGCTTTAAATATATTTTTCATTATATTGGTCTGTTTGGCGATTCAACTTAGAAAGTGATGTTAATACCGCCGGAAAGCGTGCGGATAGGTGCGTAGTAGGCGTTGGATGAGCCACCGGTGATCGACTGTGTGGGGTTGAGGCCCTGACGTTTCGACCAGATGAACACGTTGTCGGCCGAGAAGTAGACGCGGAGTTTGTTAACCTGGATCTTGCGTGTGATCGAGCGGGGCAGTGTGTAGCCGAAGTTGATGTTCTGGAGTGTGAGGTACGACGCGTCGGTAAGGAAGCGGTCGGAGTACTGTGTGGCATACAGGTCGTTGAACACGAGGGCAGGGATGTTGGAGTTGGGGTTCTCGGGTGTCCATGCGTTGTAGAGGTCGCGGTGGAAGTTCGAGCCGTGTCCGTCGGTTGTGGGGTTGGCCATGTATGATGCGTAGGACGAGTCGTAGACTTTACCGCCAATCTGGTAGGTGAAGTCGACAGAGAGGTCGAAGTCGCGGTAGGTGAGGTTGGTGCCGAAGCCGCCGTACATGTGGGGGAGAGCCGAGCCGCAGAGGTACATTGTGGCTGCGTTGTAGTCTTCGGTCTTTTCGCGGCCGATAACTGTTGTCACGCCGTTGGCGTCGGTCTCTGTGATGTCGCGCCAGTACATTGCCTTACCGTTCTCGGGGTTTACGCCGGCATATTTCTGCAAGTAGAATGTTTGCAGCGCGAGGCCTTCGCCGATGAAGTAGTTGCCGTTGGCATAGCCTTGGTATCCGCCGGCTGTCAGGCCTTTGTGGTCGTCGGCGAGTTTCTCAACTTCGTTCTTGTACCAGGTGAAGTTGGCGTTTACGTCCCAGGAGAAGTCCTTGGTGCGGATGATTGTGCCGTGGAGGTCGATCTCGATACCGCCGTTGATCATGTTACCCACGTTGTCGTAGTAGCCGGTGAAGCCGAACGATGCGGGGAGGTATACGGCAGAGAGCATGTCGGTGGTGCGGCGGTAGAAGCCTTCTACCGAACCGCCGAGGCGTGCGTTGAAGAGGTCGAATTCGAAGCCGACGTTGAAGTTGGCGTTCTTTTCCCAGGTGATGTTGGGATTACCCATTGTGGAGGGGATGGCGGCGGGGTTGCCGTTGGAGTTGACGATGGTGTAGGTGTTGGTGTAGCGGTAGGATCCGATCTGGTCGTTAC
>CANRZQ010000150.1 GCA_947644475.1 uncultured Muribaculaceae bacterium | reverse complement strand
AGGCGGGCCTGCTCGAAATCGTTGGCCGATACAAGGCCCTTGTCGAACAGGGTCTTGTAGCGTTCGTAGTTGGCTTGTTGATAGTTGAGGGTGCTTTGTGCATTGGAGAGCGAACTTTGAGCGTTAGAGAGTTCCGACAGCAGGTTGGTCTTGTCGAGTTCAGCAATCACCTGTCCTTTCTTTACCACGCTGTTGTAGTCGACGTAAATTTTATCGATGATGCCCGATACCTGCGTGCCCACTTCTACAGAAGTCACAGGTTCAATAGTGCCGGTGGCCGTGATGCTCACGGAAAGGTTGTGCGGCTCGGCAGTGGCGAACTGGAGCACAGGTTCCGGTTTTTTGCCGCAAGAAGCCAAAGCCAGGGTCGCGGCCGCTATTATCGCTATGTTGAAAGTTTTCATATTATATTTTATAGAGTTAGGGGTGAGCCTTGATAAAAGAGGAGGAGTGCGCGGTTGAGCACTGCTGTGTATTTAGCCTGAAGCATCTGCTGCTCGGCCTGGATGAGGTTGTTTTTGCCGGTTTGCAGGTCGACGATGTCTTTGAGGCCTACTGCGAATTGCTCGGACACGAGGTCGTAACTCGTGCGCATGCTTTCGACAGATACAGTGGCGTTGCGGAACTGCTGCTGGGCGTTGACTGCGTTGAGCCAGTAAGTCTCGATGTCGGAGCGCAGTTGCTTTTCTTCGAGTTCGAGTTCGATTTGCGCCGATTCGCGTGCAAGGCGCGCTGTGGCCACATTAGTCTTGTTTTGCTTTTGGTCGAAGATGGGAATTGATATCGACAGGCCGATATTGTTGTTGAGGTTGGTCTTCAGCTGTGTCCCGAAACTCTTGTCAAGACCCGACATGTTGGAAGTGTTGATGCCGGCCGACATGCCGAGTGTGGGATAGTATCCGCGCTTGGCAATGTCGATGTCCATGTCGGCCGATTCGATGCCGAGGCGGTAGTAGCGCAGTTCGGGGCGTGTGTTAAGCGCCATGTCGTAGACATCGGCGGGAGTAGGGAGAATAGCCATTACATTGTCGGAGTCGATTTCGGGCACTGCCACATCGAAGTCGGGGCTGTCGACAATTTCAAGCAACTGTTTGAGCTGGAGTTTGAACGATGCCAGTTGGGTCTCCGCATTGGTCACGTTATATTCTTCCTGGCTCACTTGCGCTTCCATCTGGGCATAGTCGGCGCGCGACATGTTTCCCACCTCGTACATGGCCTTGGCACGGTCGGCCTGGATGCGGGTGTTGGCAAGGATTTCGCGGTTGACGCGCACGGCTTCGGTCTGATAGAGAATCTGCACATAGATTTGCACAATCTGCTCTTGCAGCGAGAGGCGTGTGGACTCGATGTCGACTTCCGACTGCTCTTTGGCAATCCGGCTTTTCTTCAACTGCTTGCGGTTGCGTCCGCCGTCCCACACGGTCCAGTTGGCCGACAGGCCGTATGAGCCGTTGTAGTTCACCTCCGAGGATGTAGAGTTGAGGTTGCCGTCGGATAGGTTATAGTAGGCTTCTGACCAGGGGCGCCAGCTTGCGCTTTGGTTGGTGGCGAATGACAGCGAGGGGAAAAGCGCGCCCTTGCGGGCCTCGACCTGCACATCGTTGCGGTCGACCGTCACCTGCTTCTGACGCAGTTGGAGGCTGTGCTCCATGGCATAGTCGATGCACTGCTGCAACGACCAAGTCCCGGAATCGGTCTCGCCTGCCGTCGCTGTCATGGCTATTGCCACAGCACACAATGCGATGAATGTTCGGTTCATAATATATCTGTTTTTTGATTGTTTCTGCTTTCGGGGGCAAAAATAGATATATTTAATAATGAGAGAAAGCATGTATCGACCAATGCCCCATATTTTGTCGACAAACGGGGCATTGGCTTTCGATATGTTAATGTATTTAACGGTTGAAGTTACACGGTCGAGGCCTTTTCGCCGTCGATTTTGATGGCGCCGCGTGCTTTCAGCCGCTCGGCCACCATGCCGGTTATGGTTTCGATTACGGTGCCTTTGCGAGTGTAGCCGAGTTGATAGGCAGTGAGGCGTTTGAGGTCGTCGGTGGAGAGCGATATTTGCTGGCTTATTACATAAAGCATGGCGTTTTCCACTTCGACAACCGGTACGTCGGCGAAATCTCGGCCCGAATCCGTGCGGTAGCGGTCGTAGCCTTCGGGGCGCACGGTGTCCGACCAGTAAGTGCGGCCCGAGTCGCCGTTGGGCGTGCAGGCGGCATTAATCTGCCGCAAGGCGGTGTCGACAGTGGCTTGCAGACGTGGGCTCACGCGCGTGAGTCCATAGGCGCGGACAATTCGTTTGTAAAGCAAATCCGACGTGATGGGAGCCTCGGTGGCGATTATTTCGCGCAGCATGTCGGCGAGGCCGTGGCTGATGAGCGAGTTTATGTCTTTTGTCTGATGCGGTGATATGATAGATGCCGCATGGTATGGCTCGCAACGGGTATTAACAGGCGCGGGCTGTTGCAATTTGGTGGAGGCGTTTTCAATATTGTGAAGTTTCATCGCCGCAGAATCATCCTCATTTTCAGCCTCAATCCCGGCTGTATTATCGGTCTCGGGAATGGCCTCAGAGGGGCTGACGGAAGTGCATTCGGCCAGACGCGACTCTATCATGGCGAGCGTGTCGGCCGGGTGCTCATACAGGTCGAGAGTCCAGACTCGCAGCACGTTCCAGCCCAGCGATTCGAGTACCGACGGCTGCACAATCTCCCGGTCGCGTACGGTCTTGGTGGCGTAGTAGCGGCGTCCGTCAAAGATTATTCCGGCCATATATGCCGGTTTGTCGCCGGGCCTGCGCACGGCTATGTCTATCTTTAAATCGGAGCATCCGACATTGGTGTCCACTTCATAGCCTTTTGAGCGGAGATGGCCGGCCACGGTCAAGACAGAAGCGGCGACGGCGGCCGGGGATGAGTGCGCAATGCCATTTTGCCCGTCGCGGGCATATTCGAGAAACCGCCGCAGGCCTTCAACGCCGCGTGCGCCTGTGCGTTGCAGGTCGATTTGCTCCGGGTCGAATGATGCGAACACAATCATCTCGAAGCGTGCGCGCGACACGGCCACATTAAGCCTGCGCTCGCCGCCTGCGATATTGAGCGGACCGAAATTCATCGACATGCGTCCGGTGGGGTCGGGGCCGTAGCCTACGGAAAAGAGAATCACATCGCGTTCGTCGCCCTGCACGTTCTCGAGGTTCTTTACAAACACAGGCTCCGCAGATTCGTAAGCCTTATCCTGCAAGTCGGGGCGCGATGCGAGGGCCGCGTTGAGCATGTCCTCTATTTTGTCCTGCTGCACTTTTGAGAAAGCCACGATGCCTATGGATTGGCGCGAGAGCACGGGGTGGGCGAGACGGCGCATTACTTCCTCGACCACGGCCTCAGCCTCGATGCGGTTGCATCGGGTGCGGCTGCGGTCGTATATGCCGGCGATGCGGCGCAAGACGACACGCGAGGTCAGATTATCGGTGGAGGGGAATGTTGTGAGGCGCCCGTCGTAGTAGTTGCGGTTTGAGAAGGTGATGAGGCTCTCGTGTCGGCTGCGGTAGTGCCATGATAGGTGGCGGGAGGGCATGGAAAGCGCCATGCAGTCGTCGAGAATACTTTCCATGTCGTCGATATGCGCCTCGTCCTCGCCCACGGCCTGGGTTGAGAAGAAACTCGTGGGCGGCATCTGCATCGGGTCGCCCACCACGATCAGCGTCTTGCCGCGGGCTATTGCTCCGACGGCCTCCGAGGTTGGCATCTGCGATGCCTCGTCGAAAATCACAATGTCGAATTTTTCGGCGTCGATGCTGAGGTACTGAGCCACAGAGATGGGGCTCATCAACATGCAGGGGCATAGTTTTGGCAGCAGTTCGGGGATAGCGTCGATAATGGAGCGGATTGACCGGCCTCGTCCGCCGTTGCGTATGTTGCGGCGCAGGATGCCTATTTCCGACGATTCGTGTGCAAGCATTGTGAGCGAGGGCAGTTTCGAGGCCAGACGGCAGAAAAGGGCTTCCTTGCTAAGTTGCTGCATGCGGCGGGTGAGCGCGCGATATTTTTCAATCGCGTCCTCGAATACAAGACCGTTGAAAAACATCAGACGAGAGTCGGCATCGATGATTCGCCGGGCTGTGCCGGTGTAATAAGCCCGGAGATATGCGCCGGCCGCTTGGTCGGGGCTCATGCCCGAGTCGAGCATGCGGGCTGTTTCCTCGCCGCATCGTTCGGCAATTTCTGAGCGTGTGTTCTGCCACAAGTTCCACCGCCGAAGATTCTGCTCGTTCCGCAGCCATTTTTCTGCTTCCGCCACAATCTCGCCAAGAGTAAGGCTCGATTCGGCAATAAGGCTGAAAAATTGGTTATATCGAAGAAGGGTCCCGGGCAACAGGCCGATGTAGTCATTGTCGGCTTTCAGTGCTTTTTCCAGATTTTCAATCATGGCAGGCACATCCTTGCTTGAAAAGTTCTCGATGAAAGTAATCGGGGCTAATTCCTTTACGATGGCCTTGGTGGCAAAATAGCGTGGGATGAACCATTTTCGCCGGGCCTCGGTCCAGCGATTGCGCAGGGCGGAGACATATCCCGATTCTATTCTCATAACTGCTCCCTGGCCATACTGTTTGCGTAGGAGATAGCGTTCGCCGCTCGATTTTCTGAAAGCGCTCACAATTGTTTTTCTCTCCTCTGAACCTGTTTCCCTGTCGAGAATTATGCTTCCGAGGAATGAGGTGAAATTGCCGATGCTTTTGAATACGTCGATTTCCGCGGCTTTTTTGTCCGGGCCGTATTTAAGAAGCAAATCATCCATGAAAGAAGTATCGGCGAGGAAATCGCGGATTATGCGGATGGTCTCAATTTCGGAGTTCGCTCCATCGTATTTTATTGGAAGCCGTGCAAAAGGATGATTATTGGGAGTGCCAATAACTCGCATTACGGCCCCGGCGCCGCGTATCAGTTCCGCGTTAGCCTCGGCTTGGGCAAGAGTCGGGAAGAGGGGAAGTTGGGGAGTTGGGGAAGCAGGAAGTGCCATTGCCCGCTCGATGCAGTCGTAGAGCGAGAGCCTGGAGGGGCCTTTTGCATGGATGGCTTCGATTGTTGCGAGAAGCGTGCGGCGGCTCTCGAATACTTGCGAGGCCATAGCGGCATAGTCCACGTCGGCTTGCGTGCGTGCCACATCGAGGGCGCGTGCCATCTGGCTGAGGAAATGCTGCTTGGAGGCTTTGTTGGAATGGAGTTCGAGGCAGAACGGTGCAAGACCGATTTTTTCAAGACGCGACTGCACCACTTCGAGCGCGGCCATTTTCTCGGCCACAAACAGCACCCGTCGCCCTTGGAAAAGAGCGTTGGCTATGATGTTGGTGATGGTCTGCGACTTGCCCGTGCCGGGAGGGCCGTGAAGTATGTAACTCTTGCCTTCGGCTGAGGCTATTATGGCTTCGAGTTGCGATGAATCCACATCGATGGGTATGGCATATTCCGCAGGATTCATGCCGGAGTCGGCGGCCTTGGCGTCGGTCATGCAGGCGTCGTCGGGAGTGGTGTGGAGCCTTCCGTCGACGAGGCTCGCTATTATTTCATGGCCGTGGAGGCGGTCGGAGTTGGCGTGTATGTCGCGCCACATCACAAATTTGTTGAACGAGAAAATGCCGAGCATGGCCTCGTCGAGCACGTTCCAGCCCTTTTTTGTGCGGATGTTCTCGCGTATGAATGCAAAGATGCGTTTCACGTCGATGCCTGACTCATCGGCCGGGAGCACATTCAGA
Organism: uncultured Muribaculaceae bacterium; assembly: GCA_947644475.1. Lineage (GTDB taxonomy): Bacteria > Bacteroidota > Bacteroidia > Bacteroidales > Muribaculaceae > CAG-873. The sequence continues at coordinate 992 of CANRZQ010000150.1, read as the reverse complement.
GCCGAGAGGTCGATGTCGTGCTGTTGGCGAAGAAGTTCGGAAAGCGTGATGTTGAGCGACACCTCCTCATCGCGTGCGCGTATTGCATAATTGTTTATGCCCGACGAACGCACAATGTCGACGGGGATCAGCAGAATCGGTGCATAATGGGCTTCGGCTGAATTATCGGCGTCGAGCCAGCGAAGGAGCCCGAGGGCAAGATAGAGGTTGCTCGCGCCGTTTTCCTCGAGCGATGTGCGTGCTGCGCGGTAGAGGTATTTGAGGCTGTCGCGGAGGCGCTCGTCCGACAAAAAGGAATGGAGCCTGCGCTGCGACATTTGTTCCACGACCAGAGGCTCGAGCGCCGGGTAGCGGGTTGAGTCGTATATGCCGCGCTCGCCGGGCTGAGGTGTCTCATCGAGCGGAAACTCGCGTATGGTGAAAGTCTTGCCGTCGGCAAGGTAATTCTCGAGGCTGTCGATGGCAAACGACAGCAAGGGTATGGTGCGCCGGCCGGTACGGATGTTAAGCAGGGAGTTTCGCAGGGTGAAGTCGAGCAGTTTGCGCTCCCATACGGTGTATTTTGTGACTGCCGCGGAGTCACGGTCGTAGGCCGAGAGGTCGTAGCGGTCGAGCAGCCTGATTTCGTCGGCTGCGGCAACTTCGTCATCCGGCGTTTGCCGGCCGTCGCTTGTCGCTTGCAATTTATCATCGAAGAAGCGCAGCGGGATTGGACGCACGTTGTTGACACGGGCGCGGGCGATGTCGACAAAACATTCAAATTTGCTCTCGTCGGCAAGTTGCGCGCGTGCCTGCGTCACGGCATCTTCAAACGACGGACGCGAGGGCGCGGTTATGAGGGTGGATTCAACCACCACGATGTCGTTCACGCCGTCGGCCATGCCTTTCAACAGGAAATCGGCGTCGTCGCCCACGCTCTGGAAATATGAGTCGCGCACAAGCCACGCGCCAACGAAGCAATGCCCGGATGTGAAAATGATGATAGGACGTAT
>CANRZQ010000149.1 GCA_947644475.1 uncultured Muribaculaceae bacterium | reverse complement strand
ATTCTCTGCCGGGGTCGACGGCAGAGGCATTGCGCTTCACCTTGTCGAAGTGTCCGATAATGTCAAAGCCGCCTGTGGCGAGCATACGCTCCGAGCGGTCGAAATATGTGTCGACGACATAGCGCAGGTCGTCGCGGAAGAATTCGTGCATGTGCGCGCAGAAGCGGTCGGGGCGTCCGTCGATGTCGACGAGCCGTCCGTCCTGATTGGGAATGAAATGCACTGAACTTATCTTGAAATCGAGAGGCAGCGAGGAAAACAATTCGGATGCGGCGTTGAGGCTGTCGTCGATATAGTCGATTTCCATGCCGGCGAGGAAGTGGACCTCGGGGAAAAGCCGGCGGATGCGCTCCACCTCGGCGAAGTAGGCAGGCAGGCTGTCGGCCGACATGTTGCAGCCGTTGGGCTCGCGCACCGGCGAGTGTGGCGTGAAAGCATATACCTTGAAACCTCGTGCCGCGGCCTCGCGGGCAAATTCCTCCATGGGGGCATGGCCGTCGCAGAACTGTGTGTGGCTATGGAGGTTGTAAAGCGGACTTGCACCTATTTCTTCTAAAATGTCGGAAAACATGTCAATGTCTGATAAGTGTTTTTTTCTTGGCTCCGAAAAGGATAAGCAGCCCCACGGCTGCCACACATCCAATTCCTATCGCAAGGCCCCAGGGCAAGCCAAGGCCTTCGGGGCGTCGGGCGAAAAGCAGGTAGGACACCGACACGGCTGTCATGAACATGGCCGGAAGCAGCGTCACTATGTATGCCTTGCCGTGGCGGGCGAGCCATACGGTAATGGCCCACAGCGTGAACACGGCGAGAGTCTGGTTGCACCATGCGAAATATCGCCAGAGCACGTTGAAGTCGATGCACATCACAAGAAAGCATAAGGCGAATATCGGCAGCGACACGAGCAGGCGTTTTATGATTTTCTTCTGGTCGACGTGCAGGAAGTCGGCCACGATAAGGCGCGATGAGCGCAGGGCTGTGTCGCCTGTGGTGATGGGGGCCATCACCACGCCAAGGAGGGCGAGGATGCCGCCGAATGTGCCGAGCCAAGTCATCGATATCTCATTGACGAGTTCGCCTGCATTGGCCCCATGCTCGGCCATGTATGCCTGCAAGTGGGGATAGCCGCCGGTAAATGCTATCGCGGCGGCGGCCCATATAAGGGCAACCAGGCCCTCGGCCACCATCGCTCCGTAAAAAATCGGACGTGCCAGACGCTCGTTTTTGAGGCAGCGCGCCATCATTGGCGACTGGGTGGCGTGGAAGCCGGAGATGGCTCCGCAGGCTATCGACACAAACATCATCGGGAATATCGGATGGGCGCCGTCGCTTTGGCGCGATGCCAGCCCGTCGGCAAATCCTGCCGGGATATCATGGCCTCCAAAAACAAGGATTGCAAACAAGCCTGCGGCCATAAACAGCAGTGCAAGGCCGAAAATCGGATATAGGTTTCCGATAAGTTTGTCGATGGGCAGGAGTGTAGCAAGGATGTAGTAGCAGAATATTGCCGCTATCCAGAATGTCTTGTCGAGGGCGGCGGGAGTCATGCCGTCGAGCAGTCCGGCGGGACTTACGACAAACACGGCTCCAACAAGTATCAGCAATATCACCGACCAGAAGCGCATCACAAGTTTCACGCCTGAGCCGAGTTCGCGTCCCACAATCTCGGGGAGCGACGCGCCGCCGGAGCGAAGCGAGATCATGCCCGAGAAATAGTCGTGGACAGCACCGGCGAAAATCGTGCCGAACACAATCCACAAAAATGCAGCAGGGCCGAACATCACGCCCATTATGGCGCCGAAAATAGGGCCAAGTCCGGCGATATTCAGAAACTGAATAAGGAACACCTTCCATGTTGGCAGCGCGATGTAGTCCACGCCGTCGGCTTTTGAGTAGGCCGGCGTCATGTTTTTCGGCCTTATGCCGAAGATTCTCTCCATAAGGGCGCCGTATACGAAATAGCCCCCTATGAGCACAGCCGCCGCAATCAGAAATTCAGTCATGGTAATTTCGGTTTTATCCACAAAATTACGAAAAAGCCACTGTCTTAAATGCGGGGCATATATGAATTAAGAAATTTTAACATCGCATGCGCCTGCGGCTAAGCCGTGGCCACAGGCGCAGATGCGGCCACCGGGCGTATGCCTCCGGGACAGTATTGCCCGGGGCGGTCTTTGCGCCGTGGCGTCGGGACATGGCCGGGCCGAGTCGCAGCGGGTGCTGCGGCATTGGCCACGGTCGTGTCGGAGTCCGCCGTGGTTTCCGTTTCGCTTTCGGCCTGCGCCTTTTCAAGGTCGGCTTTAAGAAAAAGGAACAGGGACATTTTCATGCCTTTGAAATCGGGCATGATGCCCTCCGACTGCCAGCGCACGATTGCCGAAATTATATCCATTTGCACTTTTGCAGAGCATGCGCCAAGAGCGTCGAGCCATTCGGGGCGGAAACATACTGTGTCTTTCATAGTTGGGAAGTTTCGATTACTCGATTATTCGATTATTCGAGGTTTAGTAATTTGTCATTATTCGCTCGTATTGCGCTGTGTCGTGGCGCACATAGGAGCAAATCATTGAGAACAGCATGTTCTCGATGGGGGAGAGGGCCGTTGAGGCGTCGGCGCCGAGAATCAGTTGCGCCGAGATTGCGCTTGCCACGGCTATGCGTTCGGTCTCGGGCAGAGAGTTGATTGTGTCGATCACACGTGAAGAAAGGATAACCGGGTTGTTCATGACAGAAGAGATTATTAAGTTAATTTTATGTTTACGATGCAAAGTTAGGCCAATATGCGGGCGTAAATATGGCATATTTATGTTAATATGTGTTAATTGTAATTAGGGCGTGTTTTAAAAATTAACAAAATGGCGGATAATCTTATTTTTATTAGTATCTTTGCACAAATTTAATTTAGGATTATTTAGGATTATGTTATTTTAGTGGCCGTTAAGGCCATGGCAGCGCATAAAAGAATTGTACGGCTTATATATTATGACCGGCTATCCGGCTGATTGGTGTATATAAGCACAGAATAACATAATGGATTAAGAGGTTCGCCGTGAAGGCGCGCCTCTTTTTCTTTATAATACACGATTATACCCGGCATTAACATAATTGTCAATTTTTTTACCGATAATGTGTAGGCTTTTATTGAAAATATTTCGTACTTTTGCACCCTATATGCCGGAGGCTTACGCCGGAATAAAATTGTATAATTTATGGATTTGATGATTCCGTTGGCTCTATTCGATGCCACTACTTTTTTTAACTGGTTTGTTGAGAACGCCAACTACTGGTTTGTGTTCGTATTCATGGTGATTGAAAGTTCGTTCATCCCCTTTCCGTCGGAACTGGTGGTGCCCCCGGCAGCATATCTTGCGGCCCAGCGTGGCGACATGAACGTGTTCATGGTGGTGATTGTGGCCACAGCCGGTGCTCTTGTCGGCGCTTTGGTCAACTACTTCCTCTCGTTGTGGATCGGACGTCCGGTGGTGTACGCTTTTGCAAACTCACGCCTGGGCCATGCCTGCCTTATTAACCGGCAGAAAGTGGAGAATGCCGAGCGGTATTTCGACGAGCACGGCGCAATATCCACATTTGTCGGCCGTCTGATTCCGGCCGTGCGCCAGCTCATATCCATTCCTGCCGGTCTTGCGAGAATCCCCTGTTCATCTTTAACTACATACTGAAATGATACCATAATACGTTTCCTCCTTAAATAAATATAATATTTTTATATATTTCGTAGGCGCTGCCGACTTCACCTGCAGTCAGCACATTTGCCTTTTCGAACGGTAAAAATGTTACCGGTGATATTGTCCCGAATTTACTGGAATCACTCATGATATAAATCTCTTTACACTGAGCACATGCATATCTTTTTACATTTGCCTCCCGGATATCCGGCGTTGTAAATCCTGCCTTAGCGTCGATTCCATTCGTTCCGAAAAACCCTTTCGTAAAATGAAATTTCCGGATACTCTCTATCGTATCCTCGCCAATCAAGGCTTCCGTGACCGCTTTCATCTGCCCGCCCGGCAGATATACGGTATATCCTTTCTCTACCAGCTTCCTTGCATGCATCACTGCATTCGTCACAAAAACGATTCCTTTTGTTTTCAGAAAATCAATCAAATATCCAGTCGTTGTACCTGCATCCAGATAGACAACATCTTCCGGTGAAATAAGTGAAGCCGCATACTCTGCGATCTTCCTTTTCTCTTCACGATTCAATTCTTCCCGGACGTTCACCATGGAATCTTTCAATGCTGCGTTATGTTCCAGTGCCAACGCACCTCCATGAACCTTCACAAGCAATCCTCGCTTATCCAGCGTGTTTAAATCTCTTCGAATCGTGGATTCCGATGCATTCGTGTATTCAATCAGTTTCTGCACCGTAATGCTTCCTTCCTGATTGACATATTTTAGTATCTCATCAAAGCGTTCCTCCGCAAGCATGATACCTCTCCTCCTGCATTTTGCCCAACCATGCTTTTGATGGTCGTACTCTTCCTCTATTATGCAACGAAATCCACAAATTGTCAAAATGTTTTATGCAACTTCTTTTTTTAATATGCCAAGTAATACTGCTCCCACAATCGTTCCTGCCACAAGCGCCGCTAAGTACATCAGCGCATTCCCCACTACCGGAAATACAAATACTCCGCCGTGAGGTGCCATCAAGGTACATCCAAATGCCATAGACAGCGCTCCTGCAAGACCGGATCCGATTACGCAAGCAGGGATCACATGCAGCGGATCGGATGCCGCAAATGGAATAGCGCCTTCCGTAATGAAAGATATTCCCATAATAAAATTGGTTGGTCCCGATTTTCTTTCTTCTTGTGTAAATTTTTTCTTAAACAGTAATGTTGAAAGTGCGATCGCACAAGGCGGAACCATACCGCCAATCATAACTGCCGCCATAATATCATAATTCCCGGCTGCGATAGATGCAGTTCCAAATACATACGCCGCTTTATTGAACGGACCGCCCATGTCAACCGCCATCATAGCTGCGACAATAATTCCAAGCAGCACAGCGCTTGTTCCGCTCATTGCTGAAAGTCCATTGTTCAACGCCGTGTTAAGCGCTCCAATCGGCGGCTCCACGATAAATGTCATGATACCTCCCATGAATAAAATCCCTAACAGAGGATATAAAAGTACTGGCTTTAATCCATCCAACCCTTTTGGAAGATGCTCAAATACTTTCTTTAATGCATTTACAAGATATCCTGCGATAAAGCCTGCCGCAAGCGCACCTAAAAATCCGGAAGTACCGTTTGCCGCGAGCGCTCCGCCCACAAAACCGACTGCAAGCCCTGGTCTGTCCGCAATACTCTCTCCGATAAAACCAGCCAGAATCGGAAGCATAAATCCAAATGCTGTTGAACCTAAGTTTTTAAAGAATGCCGCTGCCGGTGTAATCGTACCGAAATTCGCCTTCACCTCTTCGGAAAGGGATGACATATCCACCAAAAAGCCATCCAGCAAGAATGCTATCGCAATCAAGATACCTCCGCCAACTACGAATGGAAGCATATGCGATACTCCATTCATCAACTGTTTATAAAGCTTATGTCCAATACTCTCTTTTTCTGCCGAAACTTCTTTCCTTCTATCTTCCGAACCACCCTGATATACCGGTGCATCTCCTGCCACAATACGGTCAATCAACTCTTCCGCCTTATTGATACCGGCCGACACCTGACATTCGATCACTTTCTTTCCATGAAAACGCTCCATCGGAACTTTTGTATCTGCTGCCACGATAATACCGGCTGCCTCCTTGATTTCCTCTGCTGTCAGTATGTTCTTTGCTCCGCTGGAACCTCTTGTCTCTACTTTCACCTGATACCCCAGCTCTTTTGCTTTCTTTTCAATACTTTCTGCCGCCATATATGTATGTGCAATTCCAGTCGGACATGCAGTGACTGCCAGAATCTTCTTTGTTTTCGGCGTTTCCTCCGCTACTTCGGCCACACCTTCTGCTGCGTCCTTTGCCGCCTCTGTTTTTTCAATAATCTGTAAAAATTCTTCCTTGGAGGATGCCTGTTTCAGATCTTTAAGAAACTGTTCATCCATCAATAAAACAGAAAGCTTACTTAATACTTCCAGATGTACATTATCTTTCGTATTAGGCGCCGCAATGAGGAATAAAATATCAACCGGTTCACCATCTAGAGCGTCATATTCCACACCATCTTTTACCACCATTGCTGCCAGCCCCGGTGCATTTACTGCATCACACTTTCCATGCGGAATGGCGATTCCCATTCCGACCCCCGTTGTTCCCTCTTCTTCCCTTAAGAACACTGCTTCTTTATAACCTGCCGCATCTTTAATGTTGCCGCGCTTTTCCATTAAGGCAACCATCTTATTCAAGACATCTTCTTTGCTTGAAGCCTTTCCGTTCAGTTCAATACTTTCTTTGGAAAGTAAATCTGTGATCTTCATTCTCTCTTCCTCCTAACTAAAATATAAGTGTATTTAAAATCGCTTCTACTTCTTCTTTTTTCGCCAGCTCCTCGGAAAATGCGCTTGCACTTCCTGCGGCAATCCCCATCTTAAACGCCTGCTTATAGTCCTCTGTTGCCAAATATCCTGCCACAAATCCTGCCACCATGGAATCTCCCGCTCCTACAGAATTTACAACCTCTCCTTTGGGCGCTTCACTTTCGTACACGTTTCCATCTTCCGCCACAAGAATCGCTCCGTCCCCTGCCATGGATACCCGTACGTTTCTCGCACCTATCTTCTGCAGTTC
>CANRZQ010000148.1 GCA_947644475.1 uncultured Muribaculaceae bacterium | reverse complement strand
AGGTTATACTTTATTCGGGCCAGCATTCTGTCTCTGAGGCTATTTCAGGGATGGTCGAACTGCGGTAAACCGGATCGACGCCCTTGCGGAGTTGTCTGCGGTAGTCGGTGAGGCATCGCACGGCATATCGGCCGAGGAAGGCGAGGGCAATGAGGTTGATGAGAGTCATCAAGGCCATGAACAAGTCGGCGGCAGCCCACACCGCTTGCAGCGATACAACCGCTCCGACAAATACTATCGCTCCCACCGAAAGGCGGTAAACCGTGATAATGGCTTTTGAACGGCGAATGAAGTTGAGGTTGGTTTCTCCGTAATAATAGTTGGAGATGATGCTTGTGTATGCAAACAGGAAGATGGCCACCGACACAAAATATTTACCTGCCGGACCAACCTCGCTTTCGAGTGCAGCCTGAGTAAGGACGATGCCGTCGGAACCGGTGTCGTAAAGTCCGCTCCAAAGGATAATGAAGGCTGTGCTCGTGCACACAAGGAATGTGTCGGTGTAAACGCCCAGAGCCTGGATAAGGCCTTGCTTTACAGGATGAGTTGTCGAGGCCGTTGCCGCCACGTTTGGTGCCGAGCCCTCGCCTGCCTCGTTGGAGAACAGGCCACGCTTGATTCCGAGCATCAGAGCCGACCCAACGGTGGCGCCTATGGCGGCGTCGCCGTTGAATGCAGAATACACGATTGTGCGGAACACGTCGGGAATCATCCCGGCATTGAGGAATATCACTATAAGCGCAAGCACGATATAGGCCAGTGCCATTACCGGCACAACTATCTCGCTGAATTTTGATATGCGCTGTATGCCGCCCCACACCACGGCGAGAGTTAAGGCCGAAAGGACAATGCCGACCCAGACCGGATTCCAGCCGAACGAATCCTGCGCCGCCATGGCCACGGTATTGGCCTGCACAGAGCAAAACGCAAGTCCGAAGGTAAGGGTGATAATTACCGCAAACAGCACGGCAAACCATCGGCAGTGCATCCCTTTCTGAATGTAATAAGCCGGTCCGCCGCGGAAAGAGTCGGTGCCGCGCACCTTGAACAACTGTCCCAGAGTCGACTCAATAAAGGCTGTGGCCGCCCCGAAGAAGGCTATCACCCACATCCAGAACACGGCGCCCGGGCCGCCCATGGCTATGGCAATGGCCACGCCGGCAATGTTGCCTGTGCCTACACGTCCGGCTATCGACACGGCAAATGCCTGAAACGACGACACTGTGTGGTGCCGCTGATGCTCACTTTCCTCATGCTCGTGAAACTCAGCCTTTTTGCTTGATGAGAATAAAAGACGTATCATGTCGGGGAGCATGCGTATCTGCACGCCGCGTGTCCAGAATGTGAAGACAAACGCAGCGAGCAGCAGCGCTCCGATAAGGACGTAGGACCAAAGCCAGTCGTTGAGAGTGTCGATTAATTCCATATCTTGTCCCAAAGAGATTCCTTCAACGGCTTGATATGTGCGGCCACTTTCGAGGAGCGGCTGTTGAGGAAGATAATCGACGAGTGCATCACAATTGCCACCCATTCCTCAAATGGCACGAAAGCGATTATATTGCGCAACGGAATAGAATGAAAAGGCGCATCCTCGGCAATCGAGCCAATTATGAGCACTCCCTTTTCCGGGTCGATGAGCAAGTCGTGATGCTCTCCCGCTTTGTCAAACAAGGTGGCGAAATCAAGACAATCGACACTTTTAGGCTTTTTGCTGTATTGCTTGTAGATTTGTTCTATTACGTCTGCGTTGATCATAATCGATGAATGGGTAAGAGTGATTCAGGAACTTATAGCCTCCCTTTCGGATGGCTTTGTAATTTAAACGCGTGCGTGTTAAAAAAGTTTTACAAATCAAAAAAATTTAATGAATCCGTCCGTTGTCGTTGTAGGAATAGAATCCTGAGTCGGTGAATATAAGATGGTCGGCCACCTCCACGTCGAGGTAGCCGAGCGCGTTCACAATCTTTGTAGTGAGCCTGTCGTCCTGCACGCTTGGCGTGAGTGTGCCCGACGGATGATTGTGGCAAAGAATCACAGCCGATGCGAGCGTCTCGGCCACGGCTTTCACAATCATCTTCACATCGACCACGGTGGCGGCAGTGCCGCCTTGCGACACTCGTGTCTCTTTCATAACCCTCATGCCTCGGTCGAGCATCACAACCCAGAATTCTTCATGATTCAGTCCGCGGAAACGTGGCTGCATCACCTCATATACAGCCTGCGACGATGTCAGTTGTGGATTCTCGACGCGGCGGGCATCGGCGGCCGAGCGGCTTCCGAGTTCAAGCGCGGCAAGGAGGTTGATGGCCTTTACCGGCCCCACGCCTTTGTATCTGGCGCAGAAGTCGCCTACCGACAGCCGTGCCACTTTCGAGAGGTGTCCGCCATTGTCGGCAAGTATCTCACGGGCGAGGTCTACGGCCGATTTTCCGGTCACTCCGGTGGCGAAAATAGTGGCCATAAGTTCTATGTCGGTGAGCGTCTTTATGCCGGCGTGCATTGCCTTTTCTCTTGGACGCTCTTCGGCCGATAGGTCGCGGATCATTTTGTTCAGGGATAAGGTATTAGTGATGAGTTATAAGGCCATTAAGGACTTTAAAATATTAGTTATTTTCCGCGTCGCATCTCTATTTCCTCGGCTTCGTCGCGGCCGCGGCCGAGAAGAATCTTTGTGATGTAGGCACGGATAAAACCTGTGCCGTAGCCTCCGAGTTGGATTGCGGCGGCGGGAATCGACAGTGCTGCTATCCTGATGCTTTTTGTCTTTGCCAATGCCGAAGCAAACAGAGCCACAACATAAATGCCGATGGGCAGAAGCCACCACGGGCTTACAATGATGCCGAGCGCGACAAGCACAAGGCCGGCCGCCACGGCAAGCGCAGGAAGCGTGTGCACGGCTTTGAGCGAGTCGGGATAGAGCAGTTTGAGCGTGATGCGCGACATGCCGAACACGTAGACCTGGCGGAAAAATTTCTTGAAGTCGACACGGCGTTTGTGCCATACCTTTGCGTCGGGGATAAGTCCGATGGTGAACCCTGCGAGACGGATGCGTGTCGACATGTCGATGTCTTCCGAGAACATCTCGCGGAATCCGCCCACGCGCTCGTATACCCGGCGCGAGTAGCCCATGTTGAATGTGCGCGGCACAAATTTCTCGAGCCGTATCTTGCCTCCGCGGATACCTCCGGTGGTGAGGAACGACGTCATTGTGTAGTTGATGGCCTTCTGCACGTCGGAAAACGATTCATGTGCGGCATCGGGGCCTCCGAAGCAGTCGAGGGGCTGCTTGTCGAGCGAGGCAGTGAGTATCGTGAAATAGTCGGGTGGAATTACACAGTCGGAATCGAAAAATATAAAATAGTCGCCCTCGGCGCGTTCCATTCCGTGGTTGCGCGCTATCGACCGCCCTTCGTTGTCCTTGAAGAAATATTTCACGGGCATGCGTCCGGCATATTCCTCGGCCACGTCGCGGCATGGCTCTGTCGAGCCGTCCTCGACAAGCACCACCTCGAAATTGCGCGTCTGTTGCGCGTCGAGGCTTTCGAGCAGGTCGCGCACTTCGTCGATGCGGTTGTAGACGGGCACAATGATTGAGAATCGCGGTTTCATGACATTCGGCTTTTATAGTCGTCGTAAGAATAGCGGCGAAGATAGGTACATTCGCCCCGGCTGTCGCACAGCACGATGTCGGGGTGCTGTATGCCGTTGAACATCGTGGTTTTCACCGTGGTGTAGTGGTTCATGTCCTCGAGGGTGAGGCGGTCGCCCTCGGCAAGGCGGCGCGGAAAATTCCATGGTCCGCAGAAATCGCCGCTAAGGCATGAGTTGCCACCGAGACGATGTGGAATTCCATCGGAGGTGCTCTCGGTGATAAGCGGCTGATAGGGCATCTCGAGCGTGTCGGGCATATGGCAGGCAAACGACGCGTCGATTATTGCCGTGATTACTCCGTCATGCTCCACGGTGTCGACCACCGAGGTGATAAGGTCGCCGGTGCGCCAGGTGAAAGCGCTTCCAGGCTCGAGGATAACGTCGAGGTTGGGATGGCGCATGCGGAAATTGCGCAGCAGGTTTACGAGATGGTCGGTGTCGTAGCCCTCGCGTGTCATGAGGTGTCCACCGCCCATGTTCACCCATTTCAGTTTGGGAAGGAACCGGCCGAACTGTTCTTCAAAGGCCGTGAGCACCTTTTCGAGGTCGAATGACGACGACTCGCACAGCGAGTGAAAATGAAGCCCTTCGATGCCGCGGGGCAGGGTGTCGCCAAGTTCGTCGGCGCTCATGCCGAAACGCGAGCCGGGCAGGGCCGGATTGTAGATGTCGGTTTCTATCACCGAGCATTTGGGGTTGACGCGCAGCCCGGCCGACACATGAGGATACACTTTCAGCCGTGGCAGAAAACGCTCGGCCTGGCTTACGGAGTTGAAAGTGAGATGCGAGCTGCCGGCCATGTATGCGTCGATGGTGGCGTCGGTATACGCCGGACAGTATGTGTGGGCCTGCGTGCCAAGAAACTCGCGTCCGAGTTGCAATTCGTTGAGCGAACTGGCCGTGAAGGCCCTGCGGTACTCGCGGAAGATGCCGAAGGTGCGCCACAGGGCATTGGCTTTGAACGCCATGATTATTTTTACGCCGGCGCGATGCTCGACGTCGGTGATGAGGTCGAGATTGCGGCGGATGCGGTCTTCATACACCACATAAAACGGTGTCGGCAGATTTTGTGTCGTCATTATATTTATGTTAGGAACACAAGCCTCCGGCTTGTGATATTTATTTCAGGAACATAAGCCTCCGGCTTGTGGGTATAATACGCAAGCCGGAGGCTTGCGTTCCTACAAGATTTTGAATTTCGCGTATTTGAGCATGAGGGTTTTTACGTCCACATTGTTGAAGCGGACCACGATGGTGGCGTCGGAGCGCGACGTGTCTACTTTAAGAATCACGCCCACGCCAAATTTCGAGTGCTCGATTTTCATGCCGGCGTCCACTTCGGCCGGAGTGTGGATACCGTCGGCAGAAGGAATAGGCGACGATGGCCGTGGAGCTGCCGGCGCGGTGCGACCATAGCCGCGCGAGGGCGTGACAGGCGTGCCATAGTCGCGCCGGAAAGGGCTTTGTCCGCTTCCCGGAAATGACGCACGGTAACGCTCAGTCGGGTCGACCGAGGGCACGGGCGTGCCTTGCACAAAGTTGAGCAGCAGCGGGTCGATGTCGCGCAGGAAACGCGAGGGCTTCGTCATTTCGGTCTGGCCGTTGCGGTAGCGGCTCGATGCATAGCTCATCATGCAGAATTTCTTGGCGCGCGTTATTGCCACATATAGCAGGCGGCGTTCTTCCTCTATCTCGCGTGGCGAGTTCTTGCTCATGGCCGACGGCAAAAGGTCTTCCTCCACGCCCACAACGAAGATATTGGAAAATTCGAGGCCTTTGGCGGCGTGGATGGTCATGAGAGTCACTTTCTCGTTGGAGTCATCGTCGGAACGGTCCTGGTCGGTGGCGAGCGACACCTCGGAGAGGAAGTCGGTCATGAACACATTTTCCGTATTGCCTTCCTCGGTGCGGTCGGTCACGAAGCCTTGCACAGAGTTGAGAAGTTCCTCAAGGTTCTCCTGCTTGGAAATGCTCTCGGGCGTGGTGTCGGATATGTACATGGCCATGAGGCGCGAGTCGGTTATAATCTTTCGCGCAGCCGTGAGGGCGTCGTCGCCGTCGGCGTTGGCCTTGATAAACGAGCCGATGAGTGCGGCGAAACCTTCGAGTTTGGCCCGTGTGCCCTTGTTAATGCCTATGTCGAACGAGTCGAGGTTGGTAATGATATGGTAGAGGCTTACCGATGCGTCGATGGCCGCGCGTGTCACTTTCTGCATCGTGGTCTGGCCGATGCCTCGTGACGGCACGTTTATCACGCGGCGCAGGGCCTCGTCGTCGTCGGGGTTTACACTGAGGCGGAAGTAGGCCACGGCATCCTTTATCTCGGCACGCTGGTAGAACGACAGGCCGCCGTAGATTCGGTAAGGAATCGCGCGCTTTCGCAGGGCTTCCTCAAATACGCGGCTCTGGGCGTTGGTGCGCGACAGGATGGCAAATTCCTCGTAGGAGTCGCCCGATGTGCGTTTCACCGTGGCTATGCGGTTGGCAACCACCGATGCCTCCTCGAAGTCGGAATAGCATCGCACCACCTCGATGCGCTCGCCCGGGTCGTTGCGCGAGAACACTTCCTTGCGTATCTGTTCCTCGTTTTTTGCAATGAGCGTGTTGGCGGCCTTGATTATATTCTGAGTGGAGCGGTAGTTTTGTTCGAGTTTGAACGTGCGCAGGTCGGGGTAGGCGTTGCGCAGGTTTAGGATGTTGCGGATATTGGCTCCGCGGAAAGAATATATGCTCTGCGCGTCGTCGCCCACCACACACAGCGCCTTCGACTGCTCGCACAGCATCGACACGATAAGGTGCTGGGCAAAGTTTGTGTCCTGGTACTCGTCGACAAGCACGTAGGAGAAAAATTCCTGATAATGATGCAGAATGTCGGCATTGTCGCGGAAGAGCACGTTGGTATAATAGAGCAGGTCGTCGAAATCCATGGCTCCGGCCACATGGCAGCGGTGGACGTAGGCGCGGTAGATTTCGGCCATGCGCTCGCGGCGTGCCCGGCGGTCGCTATCGCGTATGTCGCGGTCGGCGGCATAGGCGTCGGGGCCTATCAGGGCGTTCTTGGCCGTGGAAATAAGGCTCTGCACCGTGGCCGGCTTATACACCTTTTCGTCGAGTTCCATGTCGCGGATTATCATCTTGATGAGGTTGCGCGAGTCGTTGGAGTCGTAGAT
>CANRZQ010000147.1 GCA_947644475.1 uncultured Muribaculaceae bacterium | reverse complement strand
TGGCCGCTTCCCAAATATCGTGAACTCCTGTTCATACGTTAAATAAAACATGCCTCATAATGCCCGCCGGCAGATAAGCCGGCGGGTTCTTTTTCCCAAATAACAATATGGAACCACTGAAACACGAGTGCGGTGTGGCGCTTATTCGCCTGCGCAAGCCTGTGGAATATTACCGTGAAAATACGGATGTGCCTCATGGGGGCTTGCCAAACTCTATCTTCTGATGGAGAAACAGCACAACCGAGGTCAGGAAGCAGCCGGTGTCGGTGTAGTGAGACTGCATGCAGAGCCGGGTCATGAATACGTCTACCGCGAGCGTGCGATAGGAGCAGGCGCTATCGACGAGATTTTCGGCAATATCAACCGGCAACTTGCATCTGTGGCCGACTCTGATTCATCTGTCGACAATTTAGCCCACGCTCCTTTCATAGGAGATATATACATGGGGCATCTTCGGTACTCCACCACCGGACGGTCGGGCATATCGTACGTGCATCCATTTTTGCGGAGAAACAATTGGCGTTCCCGCAATCTTTTGATGTGCGGCAACTTTAATCTTACCAATGTTGACGAAGTGTTCCGGCAAATTGTGGAAATGGGGCAGCATCCACGGCTGTATTCCGACACAATCGTGCTTCTTGAACAACTCGGATATGCTCTCGACCATGAAAATCACCGGATCTATCGTCAGTACCGCGATAAACTGCAAGGACCGGCTCTCAGTCATGCGATTGAAGACAACCTCGACATAGCACGTGTGCTTGCTGAAGCGTCTCCGTCGTGGGATGGCGGATATGTGATTTGCGGAGCCACAGGCTCGGGTGACATGTTCGCGCTCCGGGACACTAACGGCATACGTCCGGCGTTTTATTATATCGACGACGAGGTCGTTGTCCTTGCCTCAGAACGGCCGGTGATACAAACCGTTTTCAACGTGCCGTTCGATTCTGTAAAGGAACTCGAGCCGGGAGCAGCACTTATTGTTACGAAAAACAACGCCGTAGATACTGTGCAGGTAAACAAACCCGGACAAAACGCACGATGCTCGTTTGAGAGAATATATTTTTCCCGTGGCTCCGATGCTGATATTTACCGGGAGCGCAAACGCTTGGGACGCAATCTTGTTCCCGATATTCTAAAAATGATCGACAACGACCTCGACCACACTGTGGTGTCGTTCATTCCTAATACGGCAGAGGTGGCTTACATGGGCCTTACCCAGGCCTTGGAGAAGCATCTCGACCGCGAGCGCATGGGGCAGATACTCGACTTGCAGAAGAAAGGGAAACTCACCACAGACGCTCTTGAACAAATAATGCGCCGGAAAGTGCGCATGGAAAAACTGGCCATCAAGGACATTAAACTGCGTACATTTATTGCGGAAGGTGCTTCCCGCAACGATCTTGCAGCACACGTCTACGATGTGACATACGGATGTATTCGTCCCGAAGAAGACACCATCGTTGTAATCGACGACTCGATTGTGCGCGGCACCACGCTTCGCCAGTCCATAATCTCGATGCTCGACCGTCTTAATCCTAAAAGAATCGTGGTGGTAAGTTCCGCTCCACAAGTAAGATACCCCGATTATTATGGAATCGACATGTCGCGCATGGGCGAGTTTATCGCTTTCAGGGCCGCCGTGCAACTCCTAAAAGAAACCGGCAGGCAGCATATTCTCGATGAAGTATACAGAAATTGCCGGGAGAATCTGAAATTGCCCGCGGAGAAGCAGACAAATTGTGTACGTGCGATTTACGAGCCGTTTACTCCGGAAGAAATATCCCGGAAGATTGCCGACATGCTCACCCCGGAATCCTGTCGCGCGCGTGTCGACATAATATATCAGACACTTGAAGGCTTGCGGGATGCAATACCGGATTGCCCCGGCGACTGGTATTTTTCCGGACATTATCCCACTCCCGGCGGGACACGCCTGGTCAACCGCGCATATATCAATTTTTACGAAGGAAACCCCGACAAACGATAGCGGCATTAAATCATTAAATTATGGCTCTGATTATCCCTAAAAAATATAAGCTGAAACTTCTCCCGGAAACGACCGAAATTGCCATTAAGGAAATTAAAAATCATTTCCAGGAATTGCTGTTCGAGCGTCTAAACCTTCGCCGTGTCACTGCCCCTCTATTTGTCGAGGCCGGCACCGGTATCAACGACGATCTCAATGGCGTGGAGAAACCCGTGTCATTTAATGTGCCGGCAATGGGAGGGCGTAAAATGGAAATAGTCCACTCCCTGGCCAAATGGAAGAGGGTGAAACTGGCTGAATATGACATAGCCCCAGGCTACGGGCTATATACCGACATGAATGCCATCAGAGCCGATGAAGACCTTGACAATCTTCATTCCCTTTATGTCGACCAATGGGATTGGGAACGCACAATAACAGAAACAGATCGGAATATCGAGTTTCTCAAAAATATAGTAAGAACTATATATGGATGTATACGTGAACTGGAATTGATGATCTACCGCCAGTTTCCTCATATTGAGCCTCGATTGCCCGAGGATATAACATTTATTCATTCTGAGGAACTCCGCCGCAAGTATCCGTCGCTTTCACCGAAGCAACGTGAGACGGAGGCCGCGCGATGCTTCGGCGCCGTCTTTATCATAGGCATTGGCGGAGTGCTTGGCGATGGCATGCCACACGATATGCGTTCTCCCGACTACGATGACTGGTCCACGCCTAACTCCGACGGCTTTTCCGGACTTAACGGCGATATCATCGTATGGGACTCGGTGCTTGGCTGCCCGATAGAACTGTCGTCGATGGGCATACGCGTAGATAAGGATGCAATGATTCGCCAATTGGAATTAAAAGGATGCAAGGAAAGGTCCGAATTATGGTTTCACCGCCAATTGATCGATGGCAACCTTCCGCTTTCAATAGGGGGTGGGATAGGGCAGAGCCGCCTGTGCATGTTCCTGCTTCAAAAAGCCCATATCGGGGAAGTGCAGACCTCTGTATGGCCCGACGACCAGATTAAGGCATGCGCAGAGGCCGGAATACCAATCATTGTATAATTCGCCCCATACAGATAAATAAGTTCGGGACTTTTTTCAAAAGCCGCGAACTTTTTTTTATTAAGAATGTTTCCATAGTTGATTGGCAGAAATATTGCCAATTTGGCAGACAGTCATGTCATAAATAGGTTTGGCACGATATTTGTTTGGCTGAAATATTGCATTTTTGGCTGACTTTCATTTCATAAATATTTTTGGAAATTTATATTATAATTCTATCATTGGATTTAATCCGATAAATATTTGATTAAAAACTTTAATTATTCGATACATCATGAAAATTAAACCGCTTGCCGATCGCGTGCTCATTCAGCCCACCGCCGCTGAGGAAGTGACAGCCGCCGGCATCATTATTCCTGATTCAGCAAAAGAAAAACCGCTCAAAGGCAAAGTGCTTGCCGTAGGCGCCGGAACAAAAGACGAAGAAATGGTCCTTAAAGAAGGCGATACCGTGCTTTATGGCAAATACGCCGGTACGGAAGTCGAACTCGACGGCGAAAAGGTAATCATCATGCGCCAAAACGAAGTGCTTGCTGTTGTAGAATAATAAAAACGTTGCAAAAATGGCAAAAGAAATCAAATTTAATATCAAGGCTCGTGAAGAGTTGAAAAAAGGTGTCGACGCTTTGGCCGACGCCGTAAAGGTAACACTTGGCCCCAAAGGCCGCAATGTGATCATCGATAAAAAATTCGGTGCTCCTCACATTACAAAGGATGGCGTCTCTGTCGCCCGTGAAATCGAACTTGAAGACGCATTCCAAAATATGGGTGCCCAACTCGTCAAGGAAGTCGCTTCCAAGACCGGTGACGATGCCGGTGATGGCACAACCACTGCAACTGTGCTCGCCCAGGCTATCATCAACGTTGGCCTCAAAAACGTGGCAGCCGGTGCAAATCCGATGGATATCAAACGCGGTATCGACCGTGCTGTATCTGTTGTAGTGGCCGCAATCCGTGAAATGTCGGAAGAAGTGGGCGATGACTTCAAGAAAATCGAAGATGTCGCACGCATCTCCGCCAACAACGATGAAGTTATCGGCAAACTTATCGCCGATGCCATGCGCACAGTAAAGAAAGAAGGCGTCATCACCGTAGATGAGGCAAAAGGCACCGAAACAACAATCGATGTTGTGGAAGGCATGCAGTTCGACCGCGGATACATCTCGCCCTATTTCGTAACCGATACCGAAAAGATGGAATGTGTGATGGATTCCCCCTACATCCTTCTTTACGACAAGAAAATCAGCAACCTCAAAGACATGCTCCCCGTGCTTGAGGCAGCCGCTCAAAGCGGACGTCCGCTCCTTATCATTGCCGAGGATGTCGACCAGGAGGCTCTTGCAACTCTCGTTGTCAACCGCCTGCGCGGCTCCCTCAAAATTTGCGCAGTGAAGGCTCCCGGATTCGGCGACCGCCGCAAAGAAATGCTCGAAGATATTGCCATCCTTACCGGCGGCACTGTCATTTCCGAAGAGAAGGGCATGCAACTTTCCAACGCAACTCTTACCGACCTCGGCCGCGCTGAAAAAGTCACAGTCAATAAGGAAAATACCACTATCGTCAACGGCGCAGGCGCTAAGGATGCCATCGCCGCACGTGTAGCCCAGATAAAGAACCAGATTGAAAATACAAAAAGCGATTACGACCGCGAAAAACTTCAAGAGCGTCTTGCCAAACTCGCAGGCGGCGTAGCCGTGCTCCACATCGGCGCTCCCTCCGAAGTTGAGATGAAAGAAAAGAAAGACCGCGTCGATGACGCTCTTTCCGCCACTCGTGCCGCAATAGCCGAGGGCATCGTCCCCGGTGGTGGTGTTGCCTATATCCGTTGCCTTGGCCGTCTTGATGGCCTCAAAGGCGAGAACGAGGACGAGACCACAGGTATCGCAATCGTTCGTCGCGCTATCGAAGAGCCGCTCCGTCAGATTGCTACCAATGCAGGTGTCGAAGGTGCTGTTGTAGTTCAAAAGGTTAGCGAAGGTACAGGTGACTTCGGTTACAATGCCCGCACCGACAAATACGAAAACCTTCTCGCCACAGGCGTTATCGACCCCGCCAAAGTCACCCGCGTGGCACTCGAAAATGCGGCGTCTATCGCCGGCATGTTCCTTACCACCGAATGTGTGATTGCTGACAAGAAAGAAGATAATCCCGCCCCTGCAATGCCCGCAGGCGGAATGGGAGGAATGGGCGGCATGATGTAATGCCGGCATTATAAATCCATAAAGGTGAATAACGGCAAATCTATAAGCCGTTATTCACTTTTTATTTAAGCCGTAAAATAAGTTTATGAATATCGCCTCTGAAAAAAGGAAAACCAATATTGCCGAATATATATTATATATGTGGCAAGTTGAAGACTCTATCCGTGCCAACGACTTGGACATAGTGAAAATAGAAAAGAATATTATCGATCCGCAGAATCTCACGGAAGAGCAGCACAAGATGCAAGTCGAGTGGTACGAATCGCTCATTGATATGATGCGCAGGGAAAATGTGGAGAAAAGCGGTCATCTGCAAATCAACAAGAATGTACTGCTCCAACTTGTAGATTTGCACGACACTCTTCTTAAAGACCCGAGATTTCCGGAATATACGGCCGAATTCTACAAAACGCTTCCATATATCGTTGAACTGCGCTCAAAAGCCGGCGTAAATCCTGCCGGAGAAATCGAGACATGCTTCAATGCTCTGTATGGCATGCTTATGCTGCGTCTTGCCGGTAAGGAAATAAGTCCTGAAACTCAGGCCGCCATTGCCCGGATTGCCCGGTTCATCGCTGTGCTTGCCCATGATTTCCACCTCGATGAAGCCGACAAACTTTTCCCTCATAAAGACTAATATGGAAGAAACCGCTTCATTCAATCCCGTTCAGCAACTTAATCGCAGGCTCTACGCCATGCGCAACGGCATTGTGGCCGATACATTGCGCCGAGCCGGCTGTCCGTTCAAGATTATATTTGGACTGAATTTGCCCCAACTTGTGGAAATTGCCATCGATACGCCAAAATCTGTAGAACTTGCCGAGCAAATGTGGTTTGACACGGTAAAGCGCGAGAACATGCTTATAGCCCCGATGCTTATGCCTCGGGAGGAAATGACCGCCGAGAGAGCTCATCGATGGGTGAGCATAATTCCGTCTGCCGAAGTTGCCGACATATTGTGTCACAGGCTGTTACGTCACTGCGATTTCGCCTTGACTCTTGCGTCTGAAATGGCAGAGTCAGATAAGGCTATGGACCGTTATCTTGCTGTACGACTGATGTTTAACCTTGTCTCAAAGTATCCGCAAGAAGCATTGAAAATTGCGCGGAAAGAAATGGCTCGCAACGACCGATTCACCTCTATGGTCGCTCACGGCCTTGAAGATGAAGCCAAATTCATACTCGGCGATTAAATCGCAAGGGTAGGGGGGATTTCGAATGTTACTGCTTGTTAAAGGACTTGCAGTAATATTTTTGTATTTCGCTTAAAACTGCTACATTTGCATCACACACATTTAATCACATAATTTGAATGAAAAAGATTAATTTAGCCATTGTTTTTGCATTGTCATTCATGCTAAGTCATGCAAATGTAACACATTCTTCGGTAAAAGGAGTTTGGGCAAGCAACAAGGCAGAGGCCGTAATAACGGACTCTGTATGCATCCTGTTCGCCCAAATTGACAGCACAATGCAAGCGACTCTTGAAATACCCTCTGCCGGTATATGTCATCAGACTATTTTTCAAAAGAATGGGGAAGTCACAACTTCGCATCTCTCAGGTCCTCGTGAAAGGAAAGTCGTTGA
>CANRZQ010000146.1 GCA_947644475.1 uncultured Muribaculaceae bacterium | reverse complement strand
GACCACGACCAGTTCGAACACCGCTGGACCGGCGAAGGCTCCACCAACAAATATCCTTCCGCAGCAGCCCTCACACGCGGCTGGAACGTGAACTCGTCTGCAACCTCCACCAACTCCTACTTTGTGGAATCCGCCGACTTCTTCCGCATCCAGAACATCACCCTCGGCTACACCCTCCGCAACCTCAAAATGGGTTCATACGTGATGCCCTCGCTGCGCATGTATGTCAACGCCGACCGCCCCTGCTCATTCTTCAGCGCAAACTCCTTCTCGCCCGAACTCTCCGACCCCGAAGGCTGGGACACTCAGGTATATCCCCTCAGCTCGACATGGACATTCGGCTTGCAGATTGAATTCTAACCTTAACATCCAAAACTGAAAACAATGAAAGCTTTTAATAAAATAATGGTGGCGGTGGCCGCCATGGCCATGGCCACAGGCCTTACCGGCTGCGACTACCTCGACATCGAGCCTGAAAACTCTGTGCCCGAAGAAGGCGTCGACTTCACCCAGACCGACGACATGTACCAGCCCGTGTCGGGCGTATACGCCAAACTGCGCACCGGCGGCATGCACTGGGTCATCAACCTTGCGTCTGTAATCCGCGACGGCGACGTGTGGTCGGGACGCGAGGACGACCAGCCCGACCTCGTGACCATCGGACGCAAATACGAGTACAACAATTCGTGGTGGGGCTTCAACGAAATGTGGAACCAATACTACGGCATAATCAAGACCGCAAACTCCGCGCTCGAATCGCTCGACTCCTACGCCGAATATCTCACAACCGACGCTCAGCGCGCCACCTACCGCTCCTACCGCGGCGAGGTGCTCATACTCCGCGCCTATGCCTACTACCGCCTGACACAGTATTTCGGCGACGTGACAATCATCGACTCCAACGACCAGACCGACCTGCGCCGCTCCAAGCGCGATGTGGTGTACGAATATGTGCTCCGCGACCTCGAGACTGCCGGCACCGACTGCGCCGACGCCCGTCCCGGCCAGATGGAACACATGGGCGCGCTTACCCGCTGGACTGCCAAGCATCTCGCTGCCAAGATTTATCTCAACATGGGCAACTATGCCAAGGTTGAGACCCTTACCAACGAGATAATCAGCTCCGGCAAGTTCGACCTCTACGCCGATTACTACCAGTTGTTCAAGATACCCGGCAAACTTTGCATTGAATCGCTCATGGAATGCCAGGCCACCGACTTCGGCATGGGCTCCGGCGACTATGTAGGCGTCGACCAGTTCTTCAACTGCGCAGGCCCCAACATCTCCAACGACAACACATTCCTCAAAAGCACCGGAGGCTGGAACTTCGTGGGCTACGAAAAATCGTTCCGCGACTGGGCATATAAATATGAGGGCGGCGAATCGATTCGCACCAAAACATCCTTCCTCAACGCCGACGAGACCCAGCCCTCAGGCGACAAGATCGGACGTAACGGCAACCCCAACAACACCGACTGCTGGAACGGCAAATTCTATGTGCCCCTGAGCCAGTTTACCGAAGGACGCACCACCTATGGCAGCAACAACAACGTGCGCATCCTGCGCTTTGCCGAAGTGCTGCTCATGAATGCCGAGGCTCTCGTGCGCCAAGGCAAGAACGGCGATACTCCCTTCAACCGCGTGCGCCGACGCGCCCAGATGCCCGAACTGACCAATGTGACTGTCGACCAGATTCTCGACGAACGCCGCATGGAACTCTGCTGCGAATGGGGCGAACGCTACAACGACCTTATCCGCACAGGCCAGGCCGCCAAGGTGCTCGGTCCCGCCGGCTGGACAGAAGCCAAGACATATTATCCTCTGCCCTTCGCCCAGCTCGACCTCGCTCCCGCTCTTAAAGACGAGCCTTACACAACATTGAATTACTAATAAATACAGGCTTCCCGAGAGGCCATATCCGGCCGCCGGGGAGCCTATATTGTATCCGTACATATCATGAAAAATAGGCATATATGCATTTTTGCCGCCATGCTTGCGCTTTGCGGAGCATCGGCCTCGGCCGACTCTGTCAGGGTGGTGAAAGGCCAGGTGAGCGACTACTACATACCGGTGAGCCGGAGCCGCATAGTCGAAGGCACTGTGACCGGAGCCGACGGCAAGCCTCTCGAAGGAGCCACGGTGATGTGGTTTGCCTCGCCTGTACATGCGCAGACCGATGCCTCCGGCCGATTCCGCATCAAGGGCGAGCCTCACGACCGCAGGCTATATGTGTGGTATCCCGGAATGGAGTTTGCCGACATGACCATCGGACTCGACGATCTCGATGTGGACGTGAGGATGCAGCCCGACAGCCGGGAGAACGTGCAGCGGCGTCGCAAGGCCGTGGCTACTGAATGGTACGACCCCGACCGCTACGAGCCATCGACATTCTGCAATCCGCTCAACATATCATATAATTTCGAGCCGTACAATGCCAACTCGCAGGCAGGCGGCGCGTTCCGCTCGTCGGCCGACCCAATGGCGGTGGCCTATGGCGATGAAATATTCCTGTTCTCTACCAATCAAGACGGATTCCACTATTCGAAAGACCTCTCGCGCTGGGAATTTGCCCGGGCCTCGTTCAAGCGTCGCCCGGCCGACGACGACCAGTGTGCCCCGGCCGCCTTTGTAGTTGGCGACACGCTGTTCTATACCGGCTCTACTTACGAAGGGCTGCCCGTGTGGTGGACCACCAACCCCAAGAGTGGCCGCTGGCGCAGGGCTGTGGACCGCAACACGCTTCCGTCGTGGGATCCCTGGCTTTTCCTCGACGACGACGGACGGCTCTACCTCTACTATGGCTCGTCGAACGAATATCCGCTCAAAGGCGTGGAAGTGAGCCGCGACGACTTCCATCCCGTATCCAAAATCCACGACCTGCTAATGCTTCATCCCGACGAGCACGGATGGGAACGCTTCGGCATGAACAACGACGACATGACTACCCTGCCGCCGTTTACCGAAGGCGCGGCAATGACCAAGCACAACGGCCGCTACTACCTGCAATATGGCGCGCCCGGCACCGAATTCAAGACCTATGCCGACGGCGTGTATGTGGCCGACTCGCCACTTGGCCCCTTTACCTACCAGCGTCACAATCCGATGAGTTACAAGCCCGGAGGATATGTGCGCGGCTCAGGCCACGGCGGCACGTTCCGCGACCAAAAAGGCCATTTCTGGCACGTGTCGACCTGCATGCTGTCAAACAAATACAAGTTTGAGCGCCGCATAGGCCTCTATCCGGCCGGATTCGACGCCGACGGCGTGATGTATTCATCGGCGGCGTTCGGCGACTATCCCACACTCAATGCGGGCAGCGACATTGCCGACCCCGCGGCGCGACATGCCGGATGGTTGCTCCTGTCCTATGGCAAGCCCGTGAAGGCATCGTCGACCGACAGCATCTATGTGCCTGAAAACGCCTCCGACGAGAATATGCGCTCGTTCTGGGCGGCACGGTCGGGTGCACCCGGCGAATGGTTCGAAATGGACCTGCTCTCGCCCAAAGACGTGCGTGCCGTGCAGGTTAACTATTATGAGCACAAGGCCGCGCAGTACGACCGCGCCGACGACATCTACCACCAGTACCGCCTGTGGGCGTCGGCCGACGGGAAAGACTGGACGCTCGTTGTGGACAAAAGTGATGCCGACACCGACACTCCCCACGACTATGTGGAACTTGCCGCCCCCCTGCGGGCACGCTATCTGCGCCTCGAGAACGTGCACATGCCCGCCGGGCATTTTGCCCTCTCCGACCTGCGCGTGTTCGGCTTCGACCCCGAGGCCAAGGCTCCGGCCGCTCCGCGTAAGGCGCGCGCAGTGCGGTCGAAGGACGACAGGCGCGACGTGATGTTTACCTGGGAGCCGTCGGAAGGCGCGTATGGCTACAATATATATTACGGCACGGCGCCCGACAAACTCTACAACGCCATAACCGTAATCGGCGATACATTCTACGACATGCGCGGCCTCGACCTTGGCACCGACTATTACTACGCCATCGAGGCCATAGGCGAAGGAGGAAAATCGCCCCGTGTGGCCATGGCTGCAAGGCAATAAATCTTAGTAATCAACCGTTATATAATCAATTATTATGCGAATCAAACGAATCACCATGAATTTTGCCGTGATTGCCGGCGCGCTCCTGCTGGGCTCCTCATGCTCATGCAGCCACGACACAGTAGAAGGCAGCGGCGAAGACAAGCCCGTGGCCGGGAACACGACATATCCGTCGGATTTCAATTCCGAGGACGAATTTCTTGATTATCTCCAGAAATCGACATTCGACTATATCTGGGAGGGCGGCGAGCCCAACTCCGGCCTTGCTCCCGAGCGCATCCACCTCGACGGGGATTATCCTGAAAACGACAAGAATATCGTTACGACCGGCGGCTCCGGCTTCGGCATCGCAGGCATCGTGGCAGCAATGGACCGCGGATTCATATCCCGGAGCGAAGGCACGGCGCGCCTGCGCAAGATTGTCGACTTCCTCGGCTCGGCCGACCGCTACCACGGCGTGTGGAGCCACTGGATCGACGGCACAACCGGCAAGACCAAGCCCTTCGGTCAGAAAGACAACGGCGGCGACCTCGTGGAGAGTTCCTTCCTGATGTCGGGACTGCTCATTGCCCGCGAGTATCTTAAAGATGGCAACGAAACAGAGAAAGCCGTGGCCGCCGACATCGACAAACTCTGGCGCGATATGGAGTTCGACTGGTATCAGAACGGCAAGGATGTGCTCTACTGGCACTGGTCGCCCGACTATGCCTGGGAGATGAACTTCCCTCTCGAAGGCTACAACGAGTGTCTCGTCACATATATCCTTGGCGCGTCGTCGCCCACACACCCCATCACCCCCGAGGCATGGCACAAGGGCTGGAACCGCTCGGGAGCCATCGTTTCCGACAAGCAGGCCTACGGCTACCCCCTCGTTTTGAAGCACAACGGAGCCGAGGAAATGGGCGGCCCACTTTTCTGGGCGCATTACTCGTGGATTGGCCTCGACCCCCGCGGCCTTAAAGACCAATATGCCGATTACTGGCAACTCAACCGCAACCATGCCCTCATAAATTACAACTACTGCAAGGCCAATCCCAAGGGATTCAAAGGCTACGGCGAAAATTGCTGGGGCCTTACCGCAAGTTATTCCACACGCGGATATATGGCTCACCGCCCCGGCGAGGATGTGGGCGTGATCACTCCCACCGCCGCCCTGTCGTCGATGCCCTACACTCCCGAGGAATCGCTCCGCGCTGCCAAGCATTTCTATGAGATGGGTTCGTGGATTCGCGGCAAATACGGGTTCTATGATGCTTTCTCCGAGCAGGACAAGTGGGCGCTCCCGCGCTATCTCGCCATCGACCAGCTCACGATAGCCCCGATGATCGAGAACCACCGTTCGGGCCTGCTGTGGCGTCTGTTCATGGGTGCCCCCGAAGTGCAGGAGGGCCTGAAAAAACTCGGCATAACAAGCACAGCCACAACTGCCAACGACTAATAGGCTTCTTGGGAATCATAGGCAGCCTGTGATTCCCAAGAACTCCCCAACTTCCCAACTGACAACTCCCCAACTAACAGCATATGAAACTTAAATCTATTTTTGCGGCAGGCGCCCTTGCAATAGGTGCGATAAGCGCAAATGCCGCCGTAGACGAGGCCAAGATGAACGCTTTCATCGACGACCTCATGGGCAAGATGACCCTCCAGGAAAAACTCGGTCAGCTCAACTTGCCCGCTTCCGATGACATTGTCACCGGCGAAGCCAAAAATTCAAATATCGGCGAGCGCGTGGCCAAAGGCGATGTCGGCGGTGTGTTCAACATCAAAGGCGCGGCAAAGATCCGCGACCTCCAGCGCGTGGCCGTTGAGGAAAGCCGCCTCGGCATACCTCTGATTTTCGGCATGGACGTGATACACGGCTATCAGACCGTATTCCCCATTCCTTTGGCACTATCCTGCTCCTGGGACATGGACGCTATCGAGAAATCGGCACGCATCGCTGCCAAAGAGGCTTCTGCCTCGGGTATAGCGTGGACTTTCAGCCCGATGGTCGACATAAGCCGCGACCCGCGCTGGGGCCGCATGTCGGAAGGCAGCGGCGAAGACCCCTATCTGGGTTCTGAAATTGCAAAGGCCATGGTGAAGGGCTACCAGGGCGACTTGACAGCCGACGACGAAATCATGGCCTGCGTGAAGCACTTCGCCCTCTATGGCGCTCCCGAGGCCGGACGCGACTACAACACTGTGGATATGTCGCGCGGACGCATGTTCAACGAATATTTCGCTCCCTACAAGGCTGCCGTAGAAGCCGGAGCCGGTTCGGTGATGACTTCGTTCAACACCGTCGACGGCATTCCTGCTACTGGCAATCACTGGCTTCTCACCGAGTTGCTCCGCGACAAATGGGGCTTCGACGGCTTTGTCGTGACCGACTATACTGCTATCGCTGAAATGATCGACCATGGCATGGGCGACCTTCAGGATGTGTCGGCCCTGGCCCTGAAAGCCGGCACAGACATGGATATGGTGGCCGACGGTTTCCTCGGCACGCTTGGCAAGTCGCTCGCCGAAGGCAAGGTGTCGCAAGACGACATCGACCGGGCCGTGCGCCGCATCCTCGAGGCAAAATACCGTCTCGGCCTTTTCGACAATCCTTACAAATATGCCGACCCCAAGCGTGAGGCTACCGAACTCTATACTCCTGAAAACCGCGCCGAGGCCCGCCGCATCGCCGCCGAGACTTTTGTGCTTCTCAAAAACGAAGGCAATATCCTGCCCTTGAAAAAGCAAGGCAAGATAGCCGTTGTGGGCCCCCTCGGCAATACCCGCGCCAATATGCCCGGCACATGG
>CANRZQ010000145.1 GCA_947644475.1 uncultured Muribaculaceae bacterium | reverse complement strand
CCGACTCCTACGCCCTCGTAGCCATCAACGGCGGAGCCACGTTCACCGGCGTGCCCGCCGGACAGTACACCGACGTAACCACAGGCCGCGCCTATACCGTAGGAGCCGACGGCACCCTCACTGTCGACGCTCCCGCCACACAAGGCCAGCTCCGCGTCGTCGTAAAAGACTACAATGGCGGCAAGATAGGCGACGACGGCCGCTTCATCTACACCACAGCCCCCGTGGCCCATGGCGGCGACGTGACATTCACCGACCCCGGCGCAACGGAATACTACACCGCCGACGACGCCGTGGGCACACCCCGCGTGCAGTTCACCCCCGCATCCACATCTTTCAAGACCGAGACACTCACCGTCACAGCCACCCTCTCCGAAGCCGCCTCCACAGGCTGGTATCAGATAGGCACAGGCAGCAAAGTCACCCTCACTCCCGGCCGTGAGTCCACCTTCACCATCGGAGACGGCATGGCCTATGGCCAGAGTGTGACCGTGACATGGGGAGCCGACACCTACACCGGCAAGGAAACCTACCGCAAGGTCGACCCCGCCGCCGTGATCACCGTCTACGTCACCGCTCCCTCCGCCCCCAACATCTACGCATGGGAAGGCGACAACAAATTTGCCGGAGCATGGCCCGGCACACGCATGTCCGACACCGAGGAAATCGACGGCCGCACATTCTACCGCATGTCGTTCCCCGACGTCGAGGAAAGCCTCAGCATCATCCTCAACAACGGCAGCCAGCAGACCGCCAACATCACCGGCATCACCTCCGACGTGTACTACGAATACGACGGCTCCACCACCGCCAAGGAAATCGAAGTTGAGCTCACCCCCTCGGCTCCCGTCATCAAGGCATCGCAGCCCTCCGGCACCAAATTCAACGGCACACTCACCGTAGCCCTCTCGGCCACGTCAGGCGCAATCCTCCACTACACCACCGACGGCTCCGACCCCGCCACCTACGGCCTCCTCTACGAAAGCCCCATTACCATCGACCGCACCACCACCATCCGCGCCCACGCCGAAAACGAGATAGGCACAGCCACCGCCTCATTCACCTACATCAAGACCTCCGTGCCCCTCTACAACGAGTTCACCGCCTACTTCGACAACTCCGCATCCAACTGGGACACCGTGCGCGCCTACGCCTGGGACGACAACCACAAAGACGACAAAGCCTTCACCGGCGCATGGCCCGGAGTAGCCGTCACCGACTATGTCGACGACCCCCGCTCCCGCGCCGGCCAACTCCTGCGCTACACCTACCGCGCCACCCACGACATGGCCAACCCCATGATCATCTTCCATAACGGCTCCGGCGCCCAGACCACCGACCAGCCCTTCGTCCACAACGGCATCTACACCGCCTCGGGCTTCACCGGTGAATACTACACCCCCGCCACCACAGCCCTCCCCAACACCCCAACTTCCCAACTTCCCGACTCCCAAGCAGAATACTACACCCTGCAAGGCATCCGCCTTCCCGGCGAGCCCACCGCCGCAGGCATCTACATCCGCCGCACCGGCACCAAAGCCGAAAAAGTGCGCTACTGAAAAATAATCACCCATTAATTATAATAGGAATCTTAGGAGGCATAGGCTGCCTAAGATTCCTATTTTATATTATTTCTAAGGGTGTCATAAAAATGAATAAATGCATACAAAATTGTGGCTCTGCCACAGCCGAGGGGGCATTAACGTGAAATTTCTGTTCTGCTGTTTTTGATATTTCGGGGGGAAGTTACAAAAAAGATACAAAGGTGCAGAAAATTTGGCGTTTTATTTGTTATGATATGGAAAAGCCGTAACTTTCGGTGCTGTTTCATGCAGAATATAACCTAAAAACCGTTTTTACGAAAATGAAGCCAAAGATAGTGGTGCTCGACGGATATGTGGCCAATCCGGGCGACTTGTCGTGGGACGCGCTCGCCGCCCTCGGCGACCTCACTGTATACGACCGCACGGCCCCGGCCGATGTGGTGGCCCGCGCCTCCGGAGCCGATGCCGTGTTCACCAACAAGGTGGTGCTCGACGCCGCCGCCATAGAGGCGCTGCCCTCGCTGCGATATATCGGGGTGCTCGCCACGGGATATAACAATGTCGACATCGTGGCCGCTCGCCGCGCCGGAATCACCGTGTGCAACGTGCCGGCTTATTCCACCCACTCGGTGGCCCAGCTGGTGTTTGCCCACATCCTGCAAATCACAAATCATGTTGGCCGCCACTCCACCTCGGTGAAGAAAGGCGGCTGGCAGCACTGTCAGGATTTCAGCTACCGCCTCACCCCGATAGTCGAGCTGGCGGGGCTCACCATGGGCATCTACGGCCTGGGCAGCATAGGCAGCGAGGTGGCGAAGATAGCCGACGCCTTCTCAATGCGCGTGATAGCGCTCACGTCGAAGATGCAGCATCAGCTGCCCGGCTATGTCACTGCCGTCGACCGCGACACGCTCTTTGCCGAGGCCGACGTGCTGGTGCTCGCCGCCCCGCTCACCAAGGAGAACGCCCGGTTTGTCAACGACCGCACCCTGGCGCTGATGAAGCCCTCGGCCATAGTGATAAACACCGCCCGCGGAGGGCTGGTCGACTCCATGGCCCTGGCACGCGCCCTCGACTCGGGCCGCCTCTACGCCGCCGGCGTCGATGTGCTCGAATGTGAGCCCCCCACGGCCGCAGAGCCCCTGCTCGGATGCTCGGGATGCTACATCACGCCCCATGTGGCCTGGCAGTCGGACGTGGCCCGGCGCAGCCTGCTCGAAATCTCCGCCGCCAACCTGGCCGCCTTCCTCGACGGCCGTCCTCGTAACGTTGTGAACTGACCTCCCCGATGAAGACCCCCGCCCTAAGCATAATATGCGGCATCCTCGCCGCCGCCACGCTCGCCCTCGCCGGATGCTCCGGCCACGAACGCTACCCCGTGGAGAGGCTCGACCGCGCCATAGCCCGCTATGCCGCCCTCGGCCCTGCCGCGCGCGACTCCATGCGTGCGGCTCACGGGGCCGAACTTGCCGCCCTGGCCGCCCTCGTGGGCGACACGCTCTCCGACGCCACCGTAGAGGCATGGAGCGGAAGCACATCCGCGCGTTTCTTCCAGGGAGCAGTCGACTCGGTGTTCCCCGACCTCGGCGAAGTGGAAGCCTCGCTGGCGAGGCTCTACGAACGTGCCGATAAAAAAGGCATAGCCCTGCCGCGCTACCGCGTCGCCGCCGTGACGTGGCCCTCGTACCGCCCCATGGCCCTGCGCGACTCGGTGGTGTTCGTGGCCCTCAACCATTACCTTGGCCCCGACTATGAGGCGTATTCCGACTTCGAGCCTTACCAGCGCGCCATCAAGACGCCAGGCCGCCTCGCCGACGACCTCGCCTCGGGCATCATCCGCTCTGCATATCCCTACACATCGCCCACCGACCGCCTCTTCGAGCACATGCTCTACGACGGAGCCGTGGCCTACGTGCAGATGCAGCTGCTCGGCAGCCGCCGCATCGACCGCGCCCTCGGCCTCACTGCCGCGCAGGCCGACTATCTCGAGGCCAACGAGGCCCGCCTCTGGCAGGAATTCGGCATGCGCCGCGGCCTGCTCTATTCCGCCGACCCCGAGGACATACGCTCGGTGATGGACCTGGGCGCACGCCCCGGCTTCGACGGCGGACAAGCCCCCGGCGGCCTCGGCCGCTTCCTCGGCTACCGCATGGTGGAGTCCTACCTCGACGAGAATCCCGACACCCCCATGGCCTACCTGCTCACCCCGGCATTCTACGGCTATGCCCGCACCCTTGTCGAGTCGGGCTACAGCCCCAAGGGAGCGGCAAATTACTAACTTTGTAGTAGGAGTCTTAGGAATCATAGGAAGCCTATGCAACCTAAGCCTCCAATAATCTTCCCCAACCTTCCCCCCGATGAAAAAGATACTATACATGATATTTGCGGCGGCATTGGCCGCGATGGCCGTGTCGGGATGCTCGCCGGCGATGACCGACGGGCAGCGCGCCGCAGCAAAGGCCGAGCGCGCCCTGCTCGACTCGGTGGCTAACGCCATAGCCGCGGCAAGGCTCGACTCGTGCTCATTTCTCATCCCGGCACGCTCCTTGCAGATTGGCGCCGGACGCGTCAACAACGTTACAAACGAGGTGACCAACTTTATCTGCGCCGACGCGGGCAAGGGCATGTTCCAGCTGGCCTCGATGCGCGGCAACCGCGCCGGAGCCAACGGCATGGGAGGCATCACCCTCGAAGGCACGCTCACCCTGCGCAAGCAAAGCCGCGACCGCCGCGGCAACCGCCAGTGGGAATACTCCCTGGGCACCACCCTTGGCACATGCCGCATCCTCGTCGACCTGCCTGCCGCCTCGGCCGTGGCGCGGGTCTATGTGCAGGGAGCCTTCACCTCGGGCAGTTTCACCCTCACCGGCGCCGTAGAGCCTTACGACCGCACCTCCGTGGCTGTCGGCCGCACCCTCTGACCAATGCACAATTAATTTAATGCACAATTCACAATGCACGATGCACAATCGGGCTACGCGCTGAAAGCCAATCGTGCATCGTGCATCGTGAATTGTGCATTGGCCTAATCGTGCATTGTGAATTGTGCATTGATGTTGCGGCGTCGGAAAAAAAGTGTAATTTTGTGCTTGAAAAGAAAAAATGTGAATAATAATGAACGGAGTAAAGCCAAAGAAAGCCCTCGGGCAACATTTTCTGACCGATATGTCGGTGGCGCGCCGCATAGCGTCGACTCTCGACGATGCCGCCGGGCTGCCGGTGCTGGAGATAGGGCCGGGCACGGGGGTGCTCACGCAGTTTCTGATTGAGGACCATCCCGAGTTGCAGGTGGTGGAAATCGACTCCGAGAGCGTGGCATATCTCAAAGACAATTTTCCGGCTTTGCAAGGGCGCATAATCGAGGGCGACTTCCTGCGCATGGACCTTGACGGACTCTTTGGCGGAGGCTCGTTCTGCCTGATAGGCAACTATCCGTATAACATAAGCTCGCAGATTTTTTTCCGCGTGCTCGAGGCCAAGGACCGCATACCCGTGTGCTCGGGGATGTTGCAGCGCGAGGTGGCCGAGCGTCTTGCCGCCAAAGAGGGCGGCCGCACCCGCGGCATCCTGAGCGTGCTGTTGCAGGCGTGGTACGACGTGGAATATCTCTTTACGGTGAGCGAGTCGGTGTTCAACCCTCCCCCCAAGGTGAAGTCGGGCGTAATAAGGATGCGCCGCAACGGCCGTCAGTCGCTGCCCTGCGACGAGGCCCTGTTCCGCACGGTGGTGAAGGCCACCTTCGGGCAGCGGCGCAAGACCATACGCAACTCCGTGCGCGGCCTTCTGCCTCCGGGGGCGCCCATGCCCGAGAGCCCGCTGCTGGCCATGCGCCCCGAGCAGCTGTCGGTGGAGCAGTTCTTCGAACTCACCACCCTGGTTGAGCAGGCCCGGCAAACCCGAGATTAAATAATGTATTGACGAATACTCGAATATTCGAATACACGAATCAACGCATAAAGCAGAATAAACGGCAATGAAAGAATACACCGACGAATATCTGGAGCATATCAGGCAGATAATCACCGACAAGGATGTGGACCGGGCCCGGGCCGAACTCGACGGGCTGCACCCGGCCGACATTGCCGAACTATACCAGAATCTTGAACTCGACGAGGCCGAGTTCCTATACAAACTGCTCGACGAGGACACCGCCGCCGACGTGCTCATGGAACTCGACGAGGACGACCGCCTCAAACTCCTCTCGGCCATGCCTGCTGAGGAAATCGCCAAGCAGATCGACCACCTCGACACCGACGACGCCGTCGACCTTATCCAGCAGCTCGACGAGGAGGACCGCGACGAGATTCTCGCCCATATCGACGACGTGGAGCAGGCCGGCGACATCATCGACCTGCTCAAATACGACGAGGACACCGCCGGCGGCCTCATGGGCACCGAGATGATAGTGGTGAACGAGAACTGGTCGATGCCCGAGTGTATCAAGCAGATGCGCCTGCAAGCTGAGGACATGGACGAGATATACTATGTGTATGTCGTCGACAACGAGCAGCGGCTGCGCGGTGTGCTTCCCTTGAAGAAACTCATCACCGACCCCTCGGTGTCGAAGATAAAGCATGTGATGGAGGTGGACCCCGCCTCGGTGAAGACCGACACGCCCATCGACGAGGTGGCCCTCGACTTTGAGAAATACGACCTTGTGGCCATGCCAGTGGTCGACTCGATAGGCCGCCTTGTGGGGCGCATCACCGTCGACGACGTGATGGACGAGGTGCGCGAGTCGTCGGAGCGCGACTATCAGCTGGCTTCGGGTATCACCACCGACGTCGACGCCGACGACACCGTCCTGGCCCAGACCAAGGCGCGCATCCCCTGGCTGCTCATCGGCATAGCCTCGGGCATCCTCGCGTCGATAATCCTGGCTGGATTCGAGACGCAGTTGCAGGCGGTGACGGCCCTTGCGCTGTTTATCCCCATCATCGGCGGCACCGGCGGCAACGTGGGCGTGCAGGCCTCGGCCATCGTGGTGCAGTCGCTTGCCAACGGCACCCTGGAGATTAAGGAATTCGGGCGTCAGCTGTGGAAGGAATTCCTCATCGGGCTGCTCAACTCGTCGGTGATAGCCCTGGTGATGTTTGCCTACAACGTGGTGTTCCTGCCGGGCGAGTTTGCCGTCACGCTCTCGGTTACGGTGTCGCTCTTTGTCGTGGCCCTGTTCGCCACCATCCTCGGCACGGTCATCCCCCTCACCCTGGAGAAACTCCACATCAACCCCGCTCTGGCCACCGGGCCGTTCATCCAGATTTCCAACGACATCTTCGGCCTCATCATCTACGTGTTCATCTCCACCTGGTTTCTCAAAATATTTTGAAAATGGGCAAGACA
>CANRZQ010000144.1 GCA_947644475.1 uncultured Muribaculaceae bacterium | reverse complement strand
CACGACCTTCGGAACCACAATCCGACGCTCTAACCAACTGAGCTAATCTCACCATGTTGCTTTTGCGGTGCAAAGTTATGGCTTATTTTTTTAATATGCAAATTTTTTTTCGATTATTTTTTCATGCCTGTCGTTTCTCTCTTATTTTTCAGATTATTCGCCAATAAAATAATTGGTATTTTTGTATAATTATTGTTCGAAATAAGAATTATTCGGCAATAAATACAATAATTTTGGAGAATATATCCTATACGGATTTGCATAACACGTTTGTAGACATTAATTTTGCAGTGAAGTTGGCGCATATGTGATTTTTTGAAAAACAAATTTCTGCCATATGTGTTTTATTTTTACATCACGGAGTATTATGTCCATAATAATCCGGATGACAAAGATTTTACGCAATCTTAACCGTTTCGACTATATGGGATTAAAACGTTTATACTTCGCTTTCGTTGCATGCGCCGCTATCGGCGCTTGCGCCCAGGATTTACCCCAAGGCGCAGTGTCGCTCGACTCTTGCAGGGCCATGGCGCTGGCCAACAACAAGCAGCTGATGATGAGCCGCCAAGGCATCAAGAAAGCCGAATACCAGAACCGCGAGGCTTTCGCGGCTTATCTTCCCGCCCTCGATTTTGCCGGAGGATACATGTACAACCAAAAGGACATATCCATTTTCTCCTCCGACCAGATGCTCCCTACCAAGACATTCAATCTCGAAACCAAGGGGTATGAATTTAATCTGGTGAAGAATCCCATGACCGGAGAGCCGATAAAGGGCCCAGACGGGCAATACATCCCCGAGACCGTGGCCCTGATTCCAAAAGAGGCCATGACCTACGACATCCACAATGTGTTTTTCGGAGCCGTGACGCTCACGCAGCCTATATATATGGGCGGCAAGATCGTGGCCATGAACAAGATTACAAAATATGCCGAGGAACTTGCCCGGCAGATGCACGACAGCGAGGCCGAAAACGTGATTTACGCTGTCGACGCCGCCTACTGGCAAGTCGTCTCGCTCAAAGCGAAGCACAAACTTGCCGTAAGTTATGTCGACCTGCTCGACTCGCTCGACCGCAACGTAGGGCTGATGCTTGAGCAGGGAGTGGCGACACGCGCCGACAAACTCAGCGTCGACGTGAAACTCAATGCCGCCCGTGTCGACCTCGTGAAGGTTGAGAACGGACTGTCGCTCTCGCGCATGGCCCTGGCTCAGGTGTGCGGACTGCCCGTACACACTGCGTTCACCCTCGAGGACGAGGACCTCGACGACATATCTTCCGCAGAGGCTCCGGCCGAGAATTACGACATGGAGCAGGTATATGCCCTGCGCCCCGACCTGCGCGCGCTCGGGCTCGGTGTCGACATCGCCGGACAGCAAAAACGCGTGGCCTTGTCGACGATGCTGCCAAACGTGGCCCTGGTCGGCTCCTACTCTTTTTCAAACCCCAACATGTTCAACGGGTTTTCCAAAAAATTCAACGGCGCGTTCTCCGTCGGCGCCATGGTCACGATACCCCTTTGGCACTGGGGCGGAAATTACAACAAATACAAAGCCGCCGAGGCCGACGAGACCATCATGCGCCTGAAACTTGAAGACGCCAAGGAACTTGTCGACCTGCAAGTGAGCCAGGCATCGTACCGCTCACGCGAGGCCGTGAAAACATACATGATGACCGAATCCAACCTCGAGAGCGCCGACGAAAACCTGCGCACGGCCACAATAGGCTTCCGCGAGGGCGTGGCCACCGCCGACAACGTGATGGAAGCGCAGACAGCCTGGCTTAAAGCCAACTCCGAGCGCATCGACGCCATGATCGACGTGCATCTGTGCGACACCTACCTCTCAAAAGTGCTCGGCCGGCTGAGATATTGAAAATTCCACAATCCATTTTTCCGATAATAAAATAAAATCCAAATCTATGGAACTAAATAAAGAACAGCAAAGCGAAAACCGCTCTTTGATGACAGTGATGGGAATCGTGGTCCTCGCCGTGATTGCAATCGCCATCATAGGCTTCGTGTTCATGAACAAGCCGCCGGAAATAATCGAAGGCCAGGCCGAAGGCACCACCGTAAGAATATCGGGCAAACTACCCGGCCGTGTCATGGAATTTTACGTCCGGGAAGGCGACACTGTGGCTCCCGGCGACACCCTCGTGCGCATCCATTCCGCCGTTGTCGAGGCCCAGCTCACCGAAGCCGAGGCCATGCAGACCGTGGCCCGCGCACAGGACCGCAAAATCGACGCCGGCACTCGCTCGCAGATCGTGCAGGCAGCCGCCGACATGCTCGCGCAGGCCCGCGCCGCCGAATCAATAGCCCAAAAAACCTACCAGCGCATGCAGAACCTCTATTCGCAAGGCGTGATTTCCGAGCAGAAACGCGACGAGGCAAAAGCCGCCTACGACGCTGCCGTGGCTGCCCGCGGCGCTGCCGAAAGCCAGCTCTCGCTTGCACGTGCAGGCGCACAGAAGGAAGACAAGCAGTCGGCCGCCGCAATGGTCGAGGCCGCCGGAGGCGGCGTAAGCCAGGTGCAGGCTCTCCTTGCCGACAGTTATCTCACAGCCCCGGCCGCCGGCACCATCGACCAGATATATCCCGAGCCGGGCGAACTCGTTGCCATTGGCGCTCCCATCATGAGCCTGCTCAAAGCCGACGACCGCTGGATCACATTCAACGTCCGCGAGGAACTCCTCCCCGAACTCACCATGGGCAAGACCATATCGGTAATGGTTCCGGCCCTTGGCAAAAAAGACATCGACGTAAGCATCTACTATATACGCGACATGGGCTCCTACGCCACATGGCAAGCCACAAAATCTACCGGCGACTGGGACAGCCGCACATTTCAGATCAAGGCCCGTCCCACAGAGAAAGTCCCCGGCCTGCGCCCCGGCATGACAGTAGTTTACAAGAAATAAAAAACAACTCGACTTAATTCGAAATAATTCGATATAAATCGACATAAATCGATTTAAATCGAAATAAAACCCCAAAAGCAACCATGTTGAAGGACAGCATATTACGTGAAATCCGCCGAATGACGCGCTACCCCGTGTATTTGGTTATGATGATCGTCGTGCCCATCGGATGCGCATTGTTCTTCATCTCCCTGATGCACGAAGGCCTTCCGCTGAAAGTGCCCACAGCCGTTGTCGACCTCGACCACTCCTCCATGTCGCGCCAGATCACACGCTCGCTCTCGGCCATGGAACTTGTCGAGATTGCCGACAAGGAAGAAAGTTACTCGAAAGCCCTCGCGGCAGTGCGCCGGGGCGACATATTCGGATTCTTTGTCATCCCCGACAATTTCGAGAGAGACGCCATAAGCGGCCGCACTCCCACACTCGAATATTACACCAACATGACATTTTTCGTGCCCGGCACCCTGTCGTTCAAAGGCTTCAAGACCGTAGCCGTGACCACATCGGGAGGCGTCGTAAAGCAGACTCTGTCGGGCGTGGGCATATCCGACGGCACTATCGGCGCGCTCATACAGCCCGTCAGCATCGACGACCATCCCATCGGCAACCCCTGGCTCAACTATTCATATTACCTCACGCCGTCGTTTTCGTTCGCCGCGCTTGCGCTCATAATCATGCTGATGACCATATTCACCATCACCATCGAGATAAAACGGGGCACCTCGGCCCAATGGCTCGCAACCGCACGCGGCAGCATCATAGGCGCGCTCGCCGGCAAACTCCTGCCGCAGTCGGCAGTGTTCTGCGCCGTGGCCCTCGCCATCGACGCCATCATGTTCGGATTCCTGCATTTTCCGATGAACGGCTCCCTGGCCGTGATAGCCCTCGCCACCGTGCTGTTCGTAATAGCCACACAAAGCCTCGCGCTGCTCATAACATGCGCCCTGCCCAACCCGCGTCTTGCCCTTAGCGTGGCATCGCTCGTAGGCATCCTCACATTCTCTTTCGCAGGGTTCTCATTCCCCGTTGAAAAAATGTATGGAGCCATCGGTATTTTCTCTTACATCGTGCCCGTGCGCTACTGGTTCCTGATCTACATCAACCAAGCCCTCGACGGCTTCGATATCTACTATGTGAGATACTGTTTCGCCGCCCTGCTCGCATTCCCGCTCATCGGCTGGGTGCTCGCCCGCAGGCTGCGCCGCGCATGTCTTAAACCCGTTTACGTGCCATGAAATCGCCTCTCAGACATATCACCGACTGGTTCCTCGCTTCGAGCCGCGTATTCCGGCGCGAATGGTCGACACTGCTCTCCGACACCGGAGCGCTCCTGTTCTTCATCGTGCTCCCGCTGGCCTACCCCATTGTCTACACTTTGATTTACAACCCCGAGGTGGTGAACAAGGTAGCCGTGGCCGTTGTCGACGACAGCCGCACAGCGCGCTCGCGCCAGCTCGTGCGCCAGGCCTCAGCCGCCCCGCAGGTCGAAATCTACGACTATGCCTCCAACCTCGCCGACGCCAAGGCAATGATGGCCTCGCACGACGTTTATGCCATACTGCACATCCCCTCCGACTTCGACAAAAAAATCAACCGCGGCGAGCAGGCGCGCGCCACCCTCTACTGCGACATGTCGCTGCTGCTGCGCTACCGCTCGCTGCTGTCGGCCATGACCTCGCTGCAACTCAAACTGGCGCAGGACATCACCGTAGAGCGCGTATCCATAGCCGGAGCATCAACACTGTCGACATCGTCGATGCCTGTAAATTCCGAAAGCCATTTCCTGGGCGACACTCAGCAAGGATTCGCCTCTTTCGTAATCCCCGGCATCGTCGTGCTCATCCTGCAACAGAGCATGATTCTCGGCGTGGCCCTGCTCGGAGCCACAGCACGCGAACGCCGGCGCAGAAACGGAGGCGTCGACCCCCGCGGCATTGCCGGAGCGCCCGCCTCTGCCATAATCTGGGGCAAGGCCCTGTGCTATACCGTGCTTTACATGCCTCTCACGCTCTACATCCTCCACATCGTGCCCGAGATATTCAACCTGCCGC
The DNA here is from genome assembly GCA_947644475.1 of uncultured Muribaculaceae bacterium. Classification (GTDB taxonomy): domain Bacteria; phylum Bacteroidota; class Bacteroidia; order Bacteroidales; family Muribaculaceae; genus CAG-873. The sequence goes on along the minus strand of CANRZQ010000144.1, from coordinate 1,926 downwards.
ATTACGGCTCGCCCGTCGACTACCTCCTGTTCATTTTCCCCCTCCTGCTCTCATCGGCATTCCTCGGCCAGACCACCGTGATTCTCTGCCGCGAACGAGAATACACATTCCTCGTGGTAGTGTTCACATCCGTCATATTCCTCTTCCTCTCGGGCCTCACATGGCCGCGCTACGCCATGAGCCCGCTATGGACCTGGATCGGCAACCTCGTGCCCGCCACATGGGGAGTCGAAGGCTTCATCCGCATCAACTCCAACGCGGCCACCCTCGCCGAGTCGGCACGCCCCTACACCGCCCTCTGGATTCTTACCGCAGCATATTGCGTCACAGCCTACATGGTCACACGCCATCTCGTCAAATCAGGCAAATAATCCACCTGCAAAAAAACGTATCCGCCGCCATCGAAAAAATTATACAAAATGGCGGTGGATTCAAAATAAATGACTACCTTTGCGGTGGAAAATAAAAATAAATCCAATAAATCAACATATCACTCAATCAAACGATTATGAAGATAGAAAAAATCATCGGTCGTGAGGTGCTCGATTCACGCGGCAACCCCACTGTTGAAGTAGACGTAATCCTCGAATCCGGCGCTTTCGGCCGCGCTTCCGTTCCCTCCGGCGCATCTACCGGCGTTAACGAAGCCCTCGAACTCCGCGACGGCGACAAAGCCCGCTACATGGGCAAAGGCGTGCTCAAGGCTGTTGCCAACGTCAACGACGTTATCGCACCCGCCCTCGTAGGCATGAGCGCTCTCGACCAGATTGCCATCGACGAAAAAATGCTCGCCCTCGACGGCACCCCCACAAAATCCAACCTCGGTGCCAACGCAATCCTCGGCGTTTCCCTCGCCGTGGCAAAAGCCGCTGCCGACTACCTCGACCTTCCCCTCTACAAATACATCGGCGGATGCAACACATACGCTCTCCCCGTGCCCATGATGAACATCATCAACGGCGGCGCTCACTCCGATGCCCCCATCTGCTTCCAGGAATTCATGATCCGTCCCATCGGCGCCACTTCCTTCCACGAAGGCATCCGCATGGGCACAGAAGTGTTCCACAACCTCAAAAAAGTCCTCAAAGCACGTAACCTCAGCACAGCAGTAGGCGACGAAGGCGGTTTCGCTCCCGCTCTCGACGGCACCGAAGACGCCCTCAACGTAATCATGCAGGCCATCGAAGCCGCTGGCTACGTTCCCGGCAAAGACGTCACCATCGGCCTCGACTGCGCTTCCTCCGAATTCTACGAAGACGGCAAATACCACTACTCTCACCTCAACAACGGCGCTCCCAAAGAAGCCAACGGTGCTGTCTACACATCAGAAGAACAAGCCGAATTCCTCAAAGGCCTCGTTGAAAAATACCCCATCGACTCTATCGAAGACGGTATGGCCGAAAACGACTGGGCCGGCTGGAAAGTCCTCACCGACCTCATCGGCGACCGTTGCCAGCTCGTTGGCGACGACCTCTTCGTTACCAACGTGAAATACCTCCAGCGCGGTATCGACGAAGGATGCGCAAACTCCATCCTCGTGAAAGTGAACCAGATCGGCTCGCTCACCGAAACACTCCGCGCCGTTGAACTCGCACAGCGCCACGGCTACACCGCCGTCATCTCCCACCGCTCCGGTGAGACCGAAGACGCCACTATCGCCGACATCGCCGTTGCCACCAACGCCGGCCAGATCAAAACCGGTTCTGCTTCCCGCTCCGACCGTATGGCCAAATACAACCAGCTCCTCCGCATCGAAGAGCAACTCGGCGCTGCCGCCGTCTACGGCTACGGCAACAAGACCAAACGCAAATAATCATCGCGCTTAGCGACAACCCACCAAGGAGGCATCACCCGATGCCTCCTTTTTTTATTTACCCGCTCCCCTCCCGCCGCCCGGCCCCGGCCGTTCATCCTCCCGCCCCCATG
>CANRZQ010000143.1 GCA_947644475.1 uncultured Muribaculaceae bacterium | reverse complement strand
GACCTCGGCCTCGACCTGCGTTTCTTCAACTCGGCCCTCACTTTCTCCGTCGACAGGTTCTCCAAGAAAACCAAAGACATGCTCCTGTGGAAGCCCATCCCCCTCTACACCTCATACTCGGGCATGACCGTTAACGGCGGTACTGTCGACAACCACGGCGTCGAATTCGAACTCTCCTACAAAGTGAAAGCCGGCGAGGTTAACCTCGGTTTCAGCGGCAACGCTTCATGGATTAAAAACAAAGTCACCGACAACGGACCCGACATGACAGGCCTCGACCAACTCGGCGGCGGCATGGGCGGCACAATCACCTGGATTCAGAACGGACGCCCCTACGGTTTCTTCTACGGATACAAAACCGACGGCATCTTCCAGAACCAGGCCGAAATCGACAACTACAAATCTGCCGACGGAACTCTCATCCAGCCCAACGCCAAACCCGGCGACCTCCGCTTCGTCGACATCGACGGCGAAGGCGGCCTCACAGCCAACGACCGCACTCTCATCGGCAACCCCAACCCCGACTGGGTCTACGGATTCACTATCAACGCCGACTGGCGCGACTTCGACTTCTCAGCATTCTTCCAAGGCTCTATCGGAAACGATATCTACAAACTCTACCGCCGCTCAAACGCCACATACGGCAACTGGGAAAAGAAATGGCTCAACCGCTGGCACGGCGAAGGCACATCTAACACCGTTCCCCAACTCGGCAACATCGAGAACAACTACCAGATTTCCGACTTCTTCGTCGAAGACGGCTCCTACCTCCGCCTCAAAGTCCTCCAGATCGGATACTCAATGCCCCGCACCCTCCTCTCCAAAGTCGGCATAAAAGGCCTCCGCTTCTTCCTCCAGGGCGAAAACCTCTTCACCGTCACATCCTACACCGGCTACGACCCCGAAGTAGGCACACGCAACGGCCTCGACGGCGGCACCTACCCCCAGGCCCGCACCTACACCATCGGCGCCCACCTTACATTCTAATTAATTAAAGACCCTAATGTCCTTAAAGACCTTAATGACCTTAAAGTCCTTAAAACAAACTCAAATGAAAACTAAAAAACTATATACAGCAGCAGCCGCCGCAATCCTCTCCCTCGGCGCCGCATCATGCTCCGACTTCCTCGAAATCGACCCCAGCACCCAAGTCTCCGAAGTAGAATTCTACAAAACCGAAGACGACATGCTCAAAGGCCTCTACGCCGTAATCAACGAAGTGCAGACACGCCTCCCCGAAGTCATGTCTTACTCTTCGCTCCTCTCCGACGAATCCGAGACCGGAGGCGGACTCGGCGAAGGCATGTGGAAAGAATGGGTCGACCAATTCCAGTACACACCCACCAACGCATTCGGAAAATGGGGCTACGGCTCATGGTGGAACGAATGGGACTTCGGACTCTTCAACGGTGTTGTCGCAGCCAACCTTCTCATCGACAAACTCGACGCATCATCACTCCCCGCCGAAATAACCGGCCCCATGCGCGCCGAGGCTCGCTTCTACCGCGCACTCTTCTACTACTACCTCTGGATGGGCTACGAAGAAATCCCCCTGCAAGAACACTACCTCACAGCCGACCAGATGTACTCCGTGCACCAGGGCACACGCCAGGAAGTATACGAATTCATGCTCTCCGACCTCGCCCCCGAGATCACCAAAAACCTCCCCGCACGCGCTTCCACCGTCCAAGGCCGCGTATGCCAGGAGGCAGCCAAACTCCTCCGCGCTAAAATCATCCTCTTCCACCGCGACGCCTCAGCCTACCAGTCGGCCCTCGACGACCTCAAAAGCATGATCGGAGGATACATGACCCTCAACACCGACTTCCGCCGCCTCTGGCTCAAAGAAGGCGAATGGTGCCCCGAATCAATCTTCGAAGTATGCTATGCCGGCAACAACTCCGGCGAGTCATTCTCACTCTGCCACTCACTCTCCGGCCGCGGCATCTCCGACCCCCGCTCCGCCGACCAGGGTGGCCTCTACGACGGATACGGCCAGAACACCGTCCCCTCCACCGTCGTGCGCCGCTGGGACACCGCCGACACACGCCTCGAAGGCTCCATCATCACCTACGAAGATGAAGCCCGCAAAGTCGACGCACTCGTAGCGGCAGGCGAACTCCCCGCCGGATCAAAATTCGTATGGTCCACCGAACAAGAAAAATACGAAGGCTACGGACACTACAAATTCCACGCCCGCAAAGAATCCACATCAGCATCCAACCCCGGCTCCAACCACTACAACTCCTGGCGCCTGTTCCGCTACGCCGACGTACTCCTCCTCGCCGCCGAACTCGACTGCCGCATCAAAAACGCCGGCACAGCCGACGCGCAGACATGGCTCGACCAAATCCGCGACCGCGCATTCCAAGACAAAAACCACCGCGTCGAAATCGAAGGCAAATCCCTCACCGCAGCCCTCGACATCCTCTTCGAAGAACGCGGCCTCGAATTCTTCGACGAAATGCAACGCTGGTTCGACATCATGCGCTTCGACAAAGGCGTAGAACTCCTCGGCGACAAAGGATTCACCGAGAAACACCGCTACTTCCCCATCGACCAGACCGAGATCGACCGCTCCAACGGCGGCCTCCGCCAATCCCCCTCCTGGCGTTAGCCCGGTAGGAACGCAAGCCTCCGGCTTGCGAAAATCGACTTAAATCGAAATATCTCGAAATAAATCGACATAAATAGAAAAATCCCGCACCCCATCCTAAATAATCCTAAATAAAAATCGGATTAAACCGGCCACCCTCGGTTTAATCCGATTTCTCATCTCCCCCGGCCAAAAAATTTTCACAATCCAAAAAAAATTCATACCTTTGCGCCCAAACATACGTTTTGGAAATGGAAATAATAAAATCCGTAAAAAAACTGCGCGAAATCTCAGCAAAAGCCCGCGAAAACGGCCTCACAATCGGCCTCGTTCCCACAATGGGAGCACTACACGACGGGCACATATCACTCGTCGACCGCGCCCGTAGCGAAAACGACATCGTAGTCGTGAGCGTATTCGTCAACCCCACACAATTCAACAACCCCGACGACCTCCGCACCTACCCCCGCACCGAAGAAGCCGACTGCCGGCGCCTCACCGACGCACACGTCGACTACGCATTCATCCCCACAGTCGAAGAAATATACCCCGAGCCCGACACACGCACATTCGACCTCGGCCCCGTAGCCGAAGTAATGGAAGGAGCCATGCGCCCCGGCCACTTCAACGGAGTGGCGCAAATCGTGAGCCGCCTCTTCGACATCGTGCGTCCCCATCGCGCCTACTTCGGAGAAAAAGACTTCCAGCAAATCGCCGTGATACGCCGCATGGTCGCCACCGAAGGCTTCGACATACAAATCATCGATTGCCCCATCAAGCGCGAGCCCGACGGCCTCGCCCTCTCCTCGCGCAACGTCCGCCTCACCCCCGCACACCGCGCCGAGGCCCCAAAAATCCACGCCATCCTCGCCGCATCCGTAGCCTGCCGCGCCACAAAAACCGTAGCGCAAGTCACCGCCGACGTCATCGCCGCCATCGACGCATCACCCCTGATGCGCACCGAATACTACCAGATCGTCGACCCAGTCACCCTTCAGCCCGTCACATCCTGGGACGACACCCCCCATCCCGTCGGCTGCGTCACCGTATGGTGCGGCGACGTCCGCCTCATCGACAACATCAAATATTAACGGGACAAACTTTATAACTTATCACTAATCCCTTATCACCGAATTAATCCGATGACAATCGAAGTCCTGAAATCAAAAATCCACCGCGTCACAGTCACCGAGGCGCGGCTCGACTACATCGGCAGCATCACCATCGACTCCCTCCTCCTCGAGGCAGCCAACATACTCCCCGGCGAGCGCGTCTACATCGTCAACAACAACAACGGCCAAAGGCTCGACACATACACAATACCCGGCGAGCCCGGCTCAGGCACAATATGCCTCAACGGAGCAGCCGCCCGCCTCGTCCAGCCCGGCGACATCGTCATAATCATGGCCTACGCCTCCATGACACCCGAAGAAGCCCGCACCTTCCGCCCCTCCGTCATCTTCCCCGACACAGCCACCAACCTCCTCAAATAATGCAGGAACACAAGCCTCCGGCTTGTGATTAATCGACATAAATCGAATTAAATCGATATAAATCGACATAAATCACCCTTCCCAACTCCCAAACTTCCCAACTCCCCAACTCCCATGTTTGAAAACCTCAGCGAACGCCTCGAGCGAAGTTTCAAAATACTAAAAGGACAAGGCAAAATCACCGAAATCAACGTTGCCGAAACCCTCAAAGACGTACGTCGCGCACTCATCGAAGCCGACGTCAACTACAAAGTCGCCAAGACATTCGTCGACCAAGTAAAGCAAAAAGCACTCGGACAGAACGTACTCACAGCCATCAAGCCCTCCGAGCTGATGGTAAAAATCGTCCACGACGAACTCGCCACACTCATGGGCGCCGAGGCAGCCACCCTCAACCTCAAAGGCCGGCCCGCCATAATCCTCATGTCAGGCCTCCAAGGCTCAGGTAAAACCACCTTCACAGGCAAACTCGCAAAAAAACTCAAATCCGAGAAAGCAATGCGGCCCCTGCTCGTGGCATGCGACGTATACCGTCCCGCAGCCATCGACCAGCTAAAAGTCCTCGCCCAGACCATCGACGTACCCGTCTACACCGAAGACGGCAACAAAAACCCCGTCGAGATCGCCCTCCACGCAATAAAATACGCAAAAGAGCACCAGCACGACCTCGTCATCATCGACACCGCCGGACGCCTCGCCGTCGACGAAGAAATGATGCAGGAAATCGAAGCCATAAAACGCGCCGTCAACCCCGACGAGACACTCTTCGTAGTCGACTCAATGACCGGCCAGGACGCCGTAAACACAGCCAAGACCTTCAACGAGCGACTCGACTTCGACGGCGTCGTCCTCACCAAACTCGACGGCGACGCACGAGGCGGCGCAGCACTCTCAATACGCACAGTCGTCACAAAGCCCATCAAATTCATCGGTACAGGCGAATCCCTCGAAGGCATCGACGTATTCCACCCCGCACGCATGGCCGACCGCATCCTCGGCATGGGCGACATCGTGTCACTCGTCGAGCGCGCACAGCAGCAATTCGACGAAAAAGAAGCCGAGAAACTCGCCGAAAAACTCCGCAAAAACCAATTCACCTTCGACGACTTCCTCCGCCAGATACAGCAAATCAAAAAAATGGGCAACATCAAAGACCTTGCCTCAATGATACCCGGCGTCGGAAAAGCAATCAAAGACATGGACATCGACAACTCAGCCTTCAAATCCATCGAAGCCATAATCTACTCCATGACCCCCTACGAGCGCACCCACCCCGAAGTAATAAAAGGCACACGCCGCGCACGCATAGCAAAAGGCTCAGGCACAAACGTTGAAGAAGTAAACCGCCTGCTCAAGCAATTCGAGCAGACACGCAAAATGATGCACATGGTCTCCAACGTCAAAAACCCCGCCAAACTCATGCGCCAGATGAAACAGCAGCAGCGCCGCCGCTAAGAACACAAGTCCGGTAGGAACACAAGCCTCCGGCTTGTGAAAAATCGACTTAATTCGACTTAATTCGAAATAATTCGACATAACTCGACTCGATTTAAATCGATTTAACTCGATATAATTCGATATAATTCGCCCTAATTCACCCCCCATGACACTCATCGACGGAAAAAAAATCTCCGACCAGATAAAAGCCGAAATCGCCGCACAAGTCGAGCAAATGCTCGCCGAAGGCAAAAAGCGCCCCCACCTCGCAGCCATCCTCGTCGGACACGACGGCGGCTCCGAGACCTACGTAGCCCACAAAGTAAAAGCCTGCGAGCAATGCGGATTCAAATCCACACTCATCCGCTTCGAAGACAACATCACCGAGCAGACACTCCTCGACCGGATCGCCGCCCTTAACGCCGACCCCGACATCGACGGATTCATCGTACAGCTCCCCCTCCCCCGCCACATCTCCGAGCAAAAAATCATCGAAGCCATCGACCCCGCAAAAGACGTCGACGGATTCCATCCCCAAAACGTAGGACGCATGGCCATCGGCCTCCCCTGCTTCCTCTCAGCCACACCCGCAGGCATCATCGAACTCCTCTCCCGCTACAACATCGACACCCGTGGCAAACACTGCGTAGTCCTCGGCCGCTCCAACATCGTCGGCAAACCCGTAGCCACCCTCATGATGCAAAAAGCAGCCCCCGGCAACGCCACCGTCACCGTGTGCCACAGCGCCACACCCAACATCGCCGAAATCACCCGCCAGGCCGACATCATCATCGCAGCACTCGGACAGCCCGGATTCGTCACCGCCGACATGGTCAAAGACCAGGCCGTGATCATCGACGTAGGCACGACACGCGTCCCCGACCCCACACGCAAAAGCGGATTCCGCCTCCGCGGCGACGTCGACTTCGACAACGTGGCACCCCGCTGCTCCTACATCACCCCCGTTCCCGGCGGCGTCGGCCCCATGACCATCGTCTCCCTCATGAAAAACACCCTCCAGGCCGCCCAGGCAAAAAATTAGGAACACAAGCCCGGCAGGAACACAAGCCTCCGGCTTGTGAAAAGCCCTCGACTTAAATCGACTTCAATCGAAATAATTCGACTTAAATCGAAATAACCCGACATAACTCGCCTAAAAAATGTCCCCCGTCGTCCAGCTCATATTCAAGATAGCCTGCTCCATATAGCAGGCTACCCTCATATTCGCCGGCGACGCCATGATGCACCAAGGCCAGATCGACGCCGCACGCTCCCCCGACGGAACATATGACTACAACGAATGCTTCGCCGGCATAGCCCCACAGGTCCGCGCCGCCGACCTCGCCGTCGTCAACCTCGAGACACCCGTCTCCCCGCCCCCCTACACCGGCTACCC
>CANRZQ010000142.1 GCA_947644475.1 uncultured Muribaculaceae bacterium | reverse complement strand
TCCGAGGTAGTCTTCGGCTGTTTTCTTCATTTTTTGAAGAATCATTGCGGAGATTTCCTGGGGAGTGTATACGCGGCCGTCGACAGATACCTGTGCCATGCCGTTGTCGTTCTTGGATACTTTGTAGGGTACGCGCGATACGTCTTGGAGGACGTCGTCGTAGCGTTCGCCCATGAAGCGTTTGATTGAGTATATTGTGCCTTCGGGGTTTGTGATGGCCTGGCGTTTGGCGGGGTCGCCTACTTTGCGCTCGCCGCCGGCGATGAATGCTACGATTGAGGGTGTTGTGTTGCGGCCTTCCGAGTTGGGGATGACCACGGGGTCTTTTCCTTCGAGGACTGAAACGCACGAGTTGGTGGTTCCAAGGTCAATACCGATAATTTTTCCCATGATTGAGTATATTTTTTTGTTTTGTTATTATTCTTGTGTTTGATTGCCGGGGGTGTATCCCGCGGTTTCAATCAATGATATAACAAAACTTGTGCCAAAAAGGTTTTGATGTCTTGAAGGTGACAAAATGGCAGTGTCGCCGGTATTTGAAAAAAGATGCCGCGTCCCGGAATTGCGGGGACGCGGCATTATGGTCGTGTATTTTGTTGGTGGCTTACTTGCTGCCGATTTCAGAGGAAACGGTGAGGCGTTTGCGGCCTTTTGCGCGGCGGCGGGCAAGAACCTTGCGGCCGTCGGGGGTGGCCATGCGTGCGCGGAAACCGTGTTTGTTGACACGTTTGCGGTTGTGGGGCTGATATGTACGTTTCATTTCCTTATTTGCTTAAAGAGTTTCGGAATTAGTTTTTGGCTACTACGCGGCGTTCTTTGATACGTGCTTTCTTGCCGGTGAGGGCGCGGAGGTAGTAGAGTTTGGCACGGCGGACTTTACCGAATTTGTTTACGGTGATAGAGTCGATGAACGGTGAGTTGAGGGGGAAGATACGTTCTACGCCGATGTTGTCGGAAATTTTACGGACGGTGAAACGTTTTTTGTCGCCTTCGCCAACAATCTTGATGACAACGCCACGGTACTGCTGGATACGCTCTTTGTTGCCTTCTTTGATTCGGTATGCGACGGTGATGGTGTCGCCGGGGCCGAATTGGGGATGTTCCTTGCCGGAAGCGAATGCCTGCTCGGCTACTTTGATAAGGTCCATGTTTCGTAATAGGTTTTGATGGTTCATTATGCGCAATTTATCCGGCTGCTTGTCCTGGACAGAGATTGCGGAATCGGCTGCAAAGGTAATTATTTTTTGTGAAACGACAAAATTTTTTGTATGATTTTTGAAAAAAGCGTGTTAAAAATTAAATAAGAGTGGGAGCATTGGTTTTTTCTCGTTTTTTTGCTTTAATTTTGCAGATTATTAACGAAATCAACTATTGAACAACAGCATAATGAGCGACGAACGTTATAACATGCGCGGTGTGTCGGCCTCGAAGGAGGATGTGCACAATGCCATCAAGAATGTCGACAAGGGGCTTTACCCCAAGGCTTTCTGCAAGATTATTCCCGATATCCTGGGGGGAGATCCCGAGTATTGCAACATAATGCACGCCGACGGCGCCGGCACCAAATCGTCGCTGGCTTATGTCTATTGGCGCGAGACGGGCGACATGAGCGTGTGGAAGGGTATCGCTCAGGATGCCCTGATTATGAATATCGACGACTTGCTCTGCGTTGGCGCCACCGACGGTATTCTTGTGTCGAGCACGATCGGACGCAACAAACTTTTGATTCCCGGCGATGTGATCTCGGCCATAATCAACGGCACGGAGGAGCTGCTCGCCGACCTGCGCTCGCACGGGGTAGGGGTTTATGCCACCGGCGGCGAGACTGCCGACGTGGGCGACCTTGTGCGCACGATTATCGTCGATTCCACGGTGACGTGCCGCATGCGCCGCGCCGATGTGATCGACAATGCCAATATCTCCGGCGGCGACGTTATCGTCGGCCTTGCCTCTTTCGGCCAGGCTGTGTATGAGGCCGGATATAACGGCGGCATGGGCTCGAACGGCCTCACTTCCGCGCGCCACGACGTGTTCTCGAAATATCTTGCCGAGAAATATCCCGAAAGTTACGATGCTGCCGTGCCCGACTCTCTGATTTATTCCGGCGGCCTGCGCCTCACCGATGCCGTCGACGGCTCGCCCGTGGATGCCGGCCGGCTTGTGCTTTCGGCCACACGCACCTATGCCCCTGTTATCAAGGCTATCCTCTCGGAGATGCGTCCCAAAATCCATGGCATGGTCCACTGCTCGGGCGGCGCCCAGACAAAGGTGATGCACTTTGTGGAGAACAAGCATGTGATAACGGACAATCTTTTCCCTGTGCCGCCGCTGTTCCGCACTATCCGCGAGCAGTCGTGCACCGACTGGGCCGAGATGTACAAGGTGTTCAACATGGGCCATCGCATGGAAATCTACGTATCGCCCTCCGAAGCGGAGCGTGTAATGGAAATATCGAGAAGTTTCGGCGTGGATGCGCGCATAATCGGGCGTGTGGAAGATGCCGATGCCAACCGTCTTACCATAAAATCGGAATTCGGCACCTTTGAGTATTGACCGTAGAGGCATATCATCGGGTATAATCGGCCTGACGCTTCTTGCCGCCACAGGCAGTTGCTCGCCGGGCGCCTCCGACCGGGAAGATGCCGCCGCGCTCCCCGACACCCTGCGTGTGGCAGCCCTTTACAGCCCGTCGTTCTACTTTATATATAAGGAGGAGGAAATGGGCTATGATTACAGTCTGGTGCAGGCCCTTGTCCGGGAAAAGGGCATGGCGCTCGACCTCACTGTGGCGCATTCGCTTGCCGAGGCCGTGGCCCTGCTCGATTCGGGGGCTGTGGATGTGATAGCCCATGAAGTGCCGGTGACGGCTGAATACCGGTCGCACGGCATAGTGTATTGCGGACCCCGCAACACTACGCGGCAAGTGCTCGTGCAGCCCCTTTCGGGGCGCAAGCCCGAGATAACGGATGTGACGCAACTTGTGGGCCGCGATGTATATGTGATCGACAAGTCGAAATACCTCTCCCGTATGGAAAATCTCAACGATGAACTCGGCGGAGGTATTGCCATCCACACTGTCGACCGCGACACTCTTATCGCCGAGGACCTTATAGAAATGGTGTCGAAAGGCGAAATTCCACTTACTGTGGTCGATAGTGATGTCGCTCTCGTGAACAAAACATACTATCCGCGCCTTGATATTACAATGCCGGTGAGTTTTGCCCAGCAATCGGCCTGGGCAGTGTCGGAAAGCAAATCATGGCTGGCCGACTCAATCGATGCCTGGATTACGGCCGACAAGCCCCGCCGGGAAAATGCCGCGCTGCTGAAACGCTACTTCGAACTGTCGAAGACCAACGATTTCTCTGCGCGGGAGATGCACCCCGGCCCGTCGGCCTACGATGCCATTTTCAAGGCTCATGCCGGCGAGATAGGCTGGGACTGGCGCCTTCTCTCGGCTGTGTGCTTTGCCGAGAGCCGCTACGATTCCACGGTGAAATCGTGGGTCGGCGCCAAGGGCATAATGCAGGTGATGCCGGCCACAGGCAGGGCTTACGGCTACACAGACGAGCAACTTGACGACCCGGAGGTGTCGGTGGCCGTGGCGGTGAAGATAATAGCCGCGCTCGAGAAGTCGATGAAGCCGCGTGTGCCCGACAGCGGGGAGCGTCTGAAATTTGTGCTCGCCGCCTATAACAGCGGAGTGGCGCATATCTACGATGCGATAACTCTGGCCCGCAAGGCCGGCTATGACCCGCAGCGTTGGTTCGGCAACGTAGAGGAAGGGCTGCTCATGAAGGCCCACCCGGAGTATTACAACGACCCGGATGTAAAATACGGCTACTTCCGCGGCCGCCAGACCACGGCTTATGTCGGAGAGGTACTCCGCTACTACGAGGAATTAAAAAAAAAGTAAAGTGAGATTTTCATGGCATAAACGCCAAAATCGACAAAAACGACATTAAGGACATTAAAGACCCTAACTAAATAAAAATAACCAAAAATGAAAAAAACAGTGCTTACCGTGGCGCTCGTGTGCGCCCTCTGCGGCTCGATGACGTTTCAGTCGTGCATCGGCTCATTCTCGCTGACTAACAAACTCCTGTCGTGGAACAACACAATCGGCAACAAGTTTGTAAACGAACTCGTGTTCTTCGCATTCTGGGTTATCCCCGTATACGAGGTATCGTGTCTGGCCGACGTGCTCGTGCTCAACTCCATCGAATTCTGGTCGGGTGACAATCCTGTGGCCAAAGGCAAGACTGTGATCGACGGTCAGGACGGCAAATATCTCGTGGAATGTGACGGCAAGGGATACACCATACGCTCGCTCAACGACGGCACTGAGACTCGCCTCAACTTTATCGAGGACGAACGCACATGGACAGTGGTGACTGCCTCCGGCGAAGAAATGCCCCTCGTTACTTTTGTCGACGATACCCATGTGTCGATGCCCACAGGCGACGGCTCGTTCCAGACCGTAGAACTCTCGCAGGAAGGCCTCTACGCTTACCAAAGCGCTGTCCTCGGCAATTCCAACCTTGCCCAACGCTAAGAAACGAAACGACCATGCTGCCCATCGAACTGCTTGCTCCGGCCAAGAATATAGACGTGGCGCGCCAGGCTATACTGCATGGCGCCGATGCCGTGTATATCGGAGGTCCGGGCCATGGAGCGCGTGCGGCAGCGTCAAACTCTATCGCTGACATAGCCGCGCTCGTCGAATTTGCCCATGGCTTCGGCGTGCGCGTCTATGTCACTCTCAACACCATAATCTACGATGACGAACTGGCCGATGTACGCCGTATCGTCACAGGCCTTTACCGCGCCGGGGTAGACGCCCTGATAGTCCAGGACATGGCTCTTCTTGCCATGGATCTTCCGCCGGTCGCGCTTCATGCCTCCACGCAATGCGACACACGCACTCCGGCCAAGGCCCGCTTTCTTGCCGGATGCGGTTTTTCACAAATCGTGCTCGCACGCGAATTGTCGGCCAAAGAGATTGCGGAGATACGCCGAGCCGTTCCTGACGACATCCCCTTGGAAGGATTTGTGCATGGCGCGTTGTGCGTAAGTTTCAGCGGCGACTGCCAGGCCAGTTGCGTCGCGCTTGGCCGCAGTGCCAACCGGGGCGAGTGTGCGCAGATGTGCCGTATGTCCTACGACCTAATAGATTCCGAAGGCCACGTGCTCGTCCGCGACCGGCATCTGCTGTCGCTGCGCGACCTTTCGCTTCTCGGACGTCTGCCTCAGTTGCTCGATGCCGGAGTGCAGTCGCTTAAAATCGAGGGCCGGCTCAAAGATGAGCGTTATGTGAAAAATGTCGTGGCGGCCTATCGCGCCGAACTCGACAAGGTAATAGCCGAGAGCGGCCGACGCTATGTCAGGTCGTCGTTTGGCCGCTCCGATGTGAAATTCAATCCCGACCCGGCAAAATCTTTCAACCGCGGCGCATCTTCATATTTCTTCGACGGAAAGCCCACAGGCCCGCTTGCCAATTTCCTTACGCCCAAGTCGATGGGAGTGGAAGTGGGGCACGTAATCTCCTGCCGGGGCAAGGTGATAAAGGCGCATCTTACCGAGCAGTTGCACAACGGCGACGGCCTGTGCTATGTGACGCCCGCCGGAGAGTTCCACGGATTCCGGGCAAATCGCATCGAAGGCTCCGACATATTTGTGTCCACGCCAATGAACCTGCCCGCCGGAACTGTGCTGACGCGCAACCGCGACATGGAATTTGAGGCCGCCCTCGAAGGCGACACGGCAGTGCGCACCGTGGCCGTTGCTATGACGCTCCGCCGTGTCGGGGCCGGCCGCGCTGCTTTGGCCGTAAGTTCCGAATCGGGATGCCGGGTAGAGATATGCTCAAATGTGACATATGACAGCGCGCGCACCGACCAGAAGGCGGCGCGGCAGCGCACGCTCTCGAAACTCGGCGACACGATATTCCGTCTCGAAACCCTCGACGACCAAATTGGCCCCGATGTCTTTATCCCGGCCTCCGATCTCACTGCGCTGCGCCGCACGGCCATCGAACGCCTCGCAAGCGCGGCACGCATGACCTACCGCTACGATTACCGCCGCCCCGTATCCGAAGGTCTTGCTTTGGAAAACACCGACCTTACTTATCACGACAATGTGGCCAACAGCGTGGCGTCCGGGTTCTATCGCCGCGCCGGAGCAATAAACATCGCTCCCGCGCTCGAGACGCTGCGACCCGACCTGCGCCGGGAGCCGGGCCGCACGGTCATGACCACGCGCTACTGCCTGCGGCGCGAACTCGGCGCGTGTCTGCGCACACCTGGCGCGAAAAAATATCCCTCCGAACTGTTTCTGCGCACCGATGCCGCCACCTACCGCCTGCGCTTCGACTGCGCCGCCTGCAACATGCACGTCGAGACCACCTGAGCGAGGATTCCCAACAAAAAGTATCATGAAAGTGTTATAATTTCAATTACAAATTATTAACACTTATAAGTCATGTGGATACTTCAACTACTGCTTACGGCACTTGCTGCATATCTGTCGGCTAAACTCACGCCCGGAGTGTCAATCTCATCCTATTGGGCGGCGATAATAGTGGCCATAGTCTTGGGCCTGCTCAATGTTTTTGTAAAGCCTATACTTCAATTTATCTCAATTCCGGTCACAGTCATCACTCTCGGCATTTTCCTGTTGGTAATCAATGCCGTGATAATACTGCTGGCAAGTTACCTGCTGAACTGCTTCCATGTCGACGGATTCTGGTCGGCGCTCCTTTTCAGCGTGATTTTCTCCGTAATCAGCTGGATTCTTGAAGCAATATTCGGTTAAGCACATATGATTGGATAGCATGTGCGCGCGGCTCGTGGGCATGTGCAAGAATTAATATCTCGAACATCAACTTATTTTTAATTATGAGAGAGGAACCGGCTACGCAGGCCCACAGCGTGTTCTACTCCGCACGCCAGGCCCTACGCCGCCATGCATCCG
>CANRZQ010000141.1 GCA_947644475.1 uncultured Muribaculaceae bacterium | reverse complement strand
GGGCAACGTCAATCGCGCCTACACCGTGTCGCTCCTCGAAGGACTGCGCAACGCCGGATATCAACTCGACGACAAACTCGGTTCCGACTACAAGGCTCACATCGACGCCGAACGCGAGAAAGTGGAGAAATCCGACAACGCCCTCGCCGCCTTCCTCCCCACTCCCCGTCCTGCCGAAATGACAATCGGCAACGCCCGCATGGCCGACCTTGCCGCCGCCAACGACGTGGCTCTCATCACCATCGGACGCAACTCCGGCGAATTCCTCGACCGCACACCCGCCGATTTCGACCTCTCCACAGCCGAGAAACTCCTCATCGAGTCGGCCACCCGGGCCTTCCACTCCGCAGGCAAGCAAGTAGTAGTGGTGCTCAACATCGGCGGCGTAATCGAGACAGCATCGTGGAAAGACAAACCCGACGCAATCCTATGCGCCTGGCAGGCAGGCCAGGAAGGAGGCAACTCCGTGACCGACATCCTCGCCGGACGCGTATCACCCTCGGGCCACCTCACGATGACTTTCCCCCGCTCGTTCGTCGACCACGCGTCGTCGCACAACTTCCCCCTCGAAGGCGCCATGTCGTCATTCAACTTCGCCGACCACGGCAAATCCACCGGCAAGTACCTCTGGGACTACACCCCCTACGAAGAAGACGTGTATGTAGGCTACCGCTTCTTCGACTCCTTCGGCAAAGACGTGTCCTACCCCTTCGGCCACGGACTCAGCTACACCACCTTCGACATCGCCAACCCTGTCGTCGCCCGTAAGGACGGCAAAGTAAACGTGACAGTCGACGTGCGCAACACAGGCTCCGTTGCCGGCAAGCATGTTGTGCAACTCTACGCCCGCGCCCCCGAGACCAAGGCTGCCAACCGCCCCGAGCAAGAACTCAAAGCCTTCGCCAAGACCGCGCAGCTCGCTCCCGGCGAAACCGCCAAAGTAACCCTCACCTTCGACGAGGCCGACCTCGCCATGTTCGATGCCGACGCCTCGGCCTGGAAAGTTGCCCCCGGCACATACAGCCTTGCCCTCGGCTCCTCGAGCCGCGACCTGGCCCTCAGCGTCGACCTCCCCGTCGACGCCGCCGCCTACCCCGTCACCCGGGCCCTCACCCCCGCCGAGCCCCTCTCCACCCTCCGCCGTTAGCAACGGCTCCCATCCGGCAGGAACGGAATCCGGCAGGAACGCGAGCCTCCGGCTTGCGAAAAAACACAAAGGCTGCGCCCGCCCCGGCGCAGCCTGTTTTTATAGCAAATTTAAAAGATAAAGAGGGGGTGTCAAAAAGCTGTTTATGCCGAATTTGTAGGGACGCACGGCTCGTGCGTCCGCAGATAAACGGTTTATTATCAATTAAATACCAACATTATTTCCCGGACGCACGGGCCGTACGTCCCTACTGTTTGGTATTTTGACACACGCTCTTTATCACTTATACAGGCAGCGTTAACGTAGCATAGATTACAGGCAATATTATCGCCAATATGATTATCCACCCTGCCGCAAAAAATATCCATGTCCACAATTTCTTGAGCCGCTGGTTTTTGATAATCATATGAGCAAGGGTGGAACACATAAACATTATTGTTGACAATGGCCCCAATATTACAAACAAAACGATATTGATAAAGCCATACGACAAATTTGTGATATGACATAAATTTTCAAGGATAAGTATGCACAAGTTGCATAATATATCCCAGGTATTTGTTACGTTTACCATTTCTTTGTCCTCTTGCTTTTTATCCTTATCTTTATTTTCTCATTTTCCGGAACGCTGTCCGGTGTTCCATATTGGTTCATCAGTTCTCTTACCAGACCATAGGAAGAGTTTCTATCGAGATGAACATTTGTGTCCCAGTCATAAGTATCTCTGGTGGTTATATTGTCTTTTGTTGCCTCAATTCCATAACTTCCGAGTGTAGTTTCTATTTGAAACAGCGGATTTGTCAATCTTTTTGTCAGCGACCTCGAAACTCTTGTGCCTCCATAGTTTGGCGTATAATCATTACCCCTGACTCCTATCCTTACAGTATCTCCATTTTCTGTCCTTTGCCTCCAATCCGGCACTTGCCTGTCGAGTTGTGAGATATTTATAGAGTCTAATGTGTTAAGAAATGGAAATGTAAAATCTCTCTCTGTTTTTATTCTTGGCATAACCTCCATTCCAAATTTTTTTTGCAACGGGACATCAACTTGCTTTCTAATCACGTCCTGTCCCGCCGATACGGCAGGCTCTGCATACCTATGCACTAAAAATTTCATTGACTCTATCCCCGGATTAAGCACCCAAGGAATCACATCCAAAACACAATAAGTTCTTTCAGTTTCTTTTTTTTCCATAATATTTAAAATAATTTTTTTCTTTGCAAAGATAATAAATATTATTTATGTTTTATCCTCTCTTAATGTTTTTCTAATAGTATGACCAATATATGCCTAAAATAAGATATCTTTCAGACTTTTCATTAAATTTGTGACCTATATCGTGGATTATGTCCGATTCTATCGCATTAATTATGCGATACATTAAAAAAACTTATAGCCGATGTCACCTTTTGGCCGGTGGGCGCGTCTTACATGCGAGATGTCTCAGAAACAACATTAACAACAAACTAAAATATCGAAAATATGCATAATCTGGTTCCCATCTTTATCTGCGCAATCCTGCCAATGTCGATTGTCCTCATTGTTTTCCTCACAATAATGAACAGCGACAACAAGCGGGCAAAAGTACTCATCAAAGCCATTGAGGCCAACAATAACATCGACACCGACCGTCTCGCCGAAGCCCTCCAACGTCCCCGCAAATCGTCGCGCGAGAAACTTTACGGCCGCCTGCTCCGGGGCTGCATATTCACTCTGGCCGGCCTTTTTGTCGGTGCTGTCGGAGTGGTCAATCTCTGCACCGGCTCCAACTTCGAAGCCGACCCTGTGACCGTGCCTCTTGTCTTTGGTGGAGCCTCGCTGGCCGTTGGCATCAGTTTCCTAATTGTATATTTCGTAACCCGCAAGCAAGTAGAGGCCTCCGGCGAGAAATAAACGATGACCCGCGAGCAGTTCATATCCCACGTGGAGGGCACGCAGAAAGCGTTCCGGCGCTTTCTCGTGGCCCTTTGCGTCGGTGACTCCCAACTCGCCGACGATATTGCCCAGGAGGCTTACATAAAGGCATACCTCAGTTGCGACAGTTTCAACAGCCCCGATAAGTTCAACGCCTGGATTTTCCGCATCGGCTACAATACGTTTATCGACCACCGGCGGTCGGTGCGCCTGTTTGCCGGATACGACGAGGCCGGCAACATCACATCCTCCGACGCCACCGACGCCTCCTTCCGCTACCAGGCCCTGTATGCCGCGCTCGACAGCCTTCCTCCCAAAGAGCGTACATCGGTGCTACTATTCTATATGGAAGGCTACTCGATAAAGGAAATCGCCGAAATAGTAGAGGCATCGCAAGATGCCGTAAAACAACACCTTTCCCGGGGCCGCAATCATCTGCGCGGCCTGCTGTCAAACGAATAAAGCCATGGACGAAGATAAAATTAAAGACCTGTTTCAGAATTTTCAACCGGAACTCTCCTCCGACACCCTTTTCCTCGCCGGCTTGAAAAAACATATGGAGGCCGTCGAACTTGTAAAGCGACATGCGGCCGCCGCCCGGCGGCGCAACCGCATAGCCGTTGCCGTCGCCGCGCTGTCGGGATTCGTCACCGGAGTGATCTTCACCCTGCTGATGCAGCTACTCGGCGACCGGGCCGCATCCATCGAGTTTTCATTGCCATCCATCCCGGCCTTCTCATTCGACCGGCAGATTATCGCATGGACCATCATGGCCGCCCTCTCCGTCACCATGGCCATCAACGCCTACGAAATCACCCTCTCCCGCCTCTCCGCCAAAAAAACCATTTAAATAGCCATCATCAAATTTCAGATCTCCGACGTTTATATTCAAAATAAAATTGTTATTTTTGTGGCATGAAACTGATTGAACTTAATCTACAACGCATAATTGACCTGTGCCGAAAGCACTATGTCAAGTCTCTTGCTGTTTTCGGCTCTATCCTTACCGACAGATTTAACGAAAACAGCGATGTTGACCTGCTTGTTGATTTTGAATCAATCGACCTTGACACATTTGACTACGTCAGCAACTACTTCGATTTTCGGGATGCCTTAGAACGCCTGCTCAACCGCACTGTTGACCTGATTGAATACGGCAACAACCTCAACCCGATATTCAAGGCATCAGTTGACAAGAAAAAGCAAATTATCTATGGATGAGTATATAGCCGTTTATCTATATGATATCAAAAAGGCGATAGAGGAAGTTGAAAGTTACTTTGCAGGCTATCCCATGCGCTACGATGTCTTTGAAAAAGACTATCTCCGCAGAAGCGCAGTAGAACGGAAAGCGGAGATTATGGGCGAGGCTATAAACCGGATACTCAAAATCCAACGCGATTTTCCTTTGCCAAATGCAAGAGCGATAATCGACACACGCAATCGCATTATACATGGCTATGATTCCGTTAAACCGGAATTTTTGTGGAGTTTAGTAATTCGCCATATCCCTATTCTGAAAATCGATATTGAGAAGATTATAGCAGAATACGGAATATCACATGAATAAACCTATTATTTAGCGTTAATCGCCATAATTTGTCCGTTAATCAAAAATTAACGGCCTATTCGCGCGGCCATTAACGTAAAAATAAAAAATTTGTGGTTTTAGGTGTGCCGCGGTTGGGGAAAATTTTCGTAACTTTGCACAACTATGCCAGTCATTAGATCCAACGACATATCTCCCGAGGTGCAGCAGGCCAAGATGCGGTTCGGCATCATTGGCACCAACCCCGCTTTGCTCGAAGCCGTGAAGAGGGCCATCAAGGTGGCTCCCATCGACCTGTCGGTGCTCATAACGGGCGAGAGCGGCGCAGGCAAGGAGTTTTTTCCACAGATCATCCACGCGTTCAGCGCGCGAAAGCATGCAAAATATATTGCCGTGAACTGCGGCGCAATCCCCGAGGGCACCATCGACTCCGAACTGTTCGGCCACGAGAAAGGGTCGTTCACCGGCGCGGTGGCCTCGCGCAAGGGATATTTCGAGGAGGCCAACGGAGGCACCATATTCCTCGACGAGGTGGCCGAACTGCCTATGACCACCCAGGCGCGACTGCTGCGCGTGCTCGAGACGGGCGAATACATAAAGGTGGGCTCGTCGCAGGTGCAGAAGACCAACATACGAGTGGTGGCGGCCACAAACGTCGACATGATAAAGGCCGTGGCCGAGGGACGCTTCCGCGAGGACCTGTTCTACCGTCTGTCAACGATACAGATTTCTGTGCCGCCGCTGCGCGAGCGCGGACACGACATAACCCTGCTCGCACGCAAATTCGCGGCCGACTTCGCCGAGAAATACCGCACGCCGTCGATATCTTTTTCCGAAGGAGCCACCCGCATGCTGCAAAGTTATGCGTGGCCGGGCAACGTGCGCCAGCTCAAAAACGTGGTCGAGCAGATGGCCCTGTTCGAGGCCGGCGGAGAAATATCAGGCGAGGTGGCGCAAAGTTACCTGCCGCGCATCATGGAGTCGTACGATGCCGGAGCGTCGACATCGCCCGCCGTGCGCTCCCACACCTACGAGCAGGAGCGCGAGATGCTCTTCAACCTCATATTCAGCCTGCGCAGCGAAATCGACACCCTCAAATCGCAAATTGAACGCCAGCCCGCGGCTCTCGACCGGCGCATATCGGCCGGAGTGCTCGCCCCCGAGCGTCATGCCCCGGCGCAGCCCGATGTAATCGACATACGCCCCGAGGAAGTGACCGCAGCCGACACCGCGCCAGCCGCGGCGCGCCCCGTCGAGTCGCTCGAACTCCGCGAGCGCGAGGCCATACGCGAGTCGCTTATCCGCAACCAGGGCAAGCGCAAGGCCGTGGCCGCCGAACTGAAAATATCAGAACGAACCCTTTACCGCAAAATCAAAGAATATGGCCTGGAATACATTCATTAAACGCTCGATGGCGGTAATAATCGTGGCCATATGCGCCGCCGCCATGCAGTCGTGCCGCATCAGTTACAAATTCAACGGCGCGGCCCTCGACTACAACATATACAAGACAATCCACGTATCTGAATTCCCGATACGCGCCGCCCTTGTCTACCCACCCTTGCAGCAGACTTTCGAGAACGAACTTCTTGACTATATCTCCCGAAACACCCGGCTGCGCACCGTCGACACCGCCTCCGACCTCCAGCTCGAAGGCGAGATCACCGGCTACTCCCTCTCCCCCCAGGCCGTGACCGAAAACGCATGGGCCTCACAGACACGCCTCACCATAAGCGTGCGCGTGAAATATACCGACAACAAGAACGAAGGCAACGACATCGACCAGACATTCTCGGCCTACCGCGACTTCGACGCCTCGCTCATGCTCACCGACGTGCAAGACGACCTCTGCCAGCAAATCTCCAAAGAACTTGTCGACCTTATATTCAACGCCACACTCGGCAACTGGTAACAGAACAATGAATCTGAACGAAGACATAGCCCGCCTGCTCGCCGACGCCAACGCCACGGTCGACCCCGCATGGGAGGCCGAGGCCCGCAGCCGCTGGCCTTGGTTCGGATTCGCATCCGCACGCTTCCTGCGCACAGGCGCAGCCGCACTCGACCACGAGACACGCCGCAGCGTGGCCGGCCACATGATGCTCCACGCCGTCGACCGCGAGGCCACCATGGACTATGCCGCCATATCCGGCGAAGACTGGTACTCGATATATCCGCCCGAGCAGCCTCGCCAAGCCCCGTCGACAGAAGACACAATATCAGCCTTCCTCGACACCTACGGCTCGCAATCGCCCGAGGACGACGCCATGCTCGAACGCCTCATCTTCTCCCCCGCCCCGGCCGACTACTTTGCCTTGGACGATGACCCAGACGATCCTCTCGAACTCCCCGCAGAACTTCGCCCCAAATCCTTCACCCCCCCTGAGCCGGCAAAAGAC
>CANRZQ010000140.1 GCA_947644475.1 uncultured Muribaculaceae bacterium | reverse complement strand
CCGGGCTACATTCTTGAATCGCTACGCGATTCTCCTCCATAGCGACGGCTTATTTGAACCGCATTGCACGAGACGTACGTCCCTACAATTTCGGCATAAACAGCTATTTTGATACACCCTCGCAACGCGATGACACATTCGCAAGCCGGAGGCTTGCGTTCCTGCAAATATAATCCCCCGATGCGGACATGCGCCGCATCGGGGGATTGGTATTTTGTGCTGATATGTTTTTTATTCGGCGGTGGCTGCGGGACGCTCGAAGCCGTCTTTCTTGCAGCGTTTGGTCATCTTCTCGATGCGGGCCTTTGTCTCGGGGTGCGACGAGAACATCTTGGACACCGCGCTCGCTTTCTGTGCGCCGTCGCCTTCGAGCGATTGCAGTTTCTCAAACGACATTACGATGCCCCAGGGGTTTTTGCCGTTTTTCACAAGGAAGTCGTAGCCGCAGTCGTCGGCTTCCGATTCCTGTTTCTGCGAATACTTTGCGTTGATGAGCGACTCGCCGAGAGTGCCGAGTTGCGACTCTGTGAGGGCGGCAGCGGTGCCGTTTGTCGAGGCCACGGCATCTTTGAGCGCGCCGGTGAGCAACTGAGTCTTGAAAGCATTCTTGCTGTGGCGTTTCACGACGTGGCCGATTTCATGGCCGATAACGCCGAGCAGCTCGTCGTCGTTCATTATATCCATGAGCGAGGAGAATACGCGCACGCTTCCGTCGGGGCAGGCAAATGCATTCACGTCGATTACGTTGTAGACCTTGAAATTCAAGGGTATGCCGTCGGCGTCGGTTATGCCGTCGACCAGGCGGTTAAGACGGATGGTGTAAGGGTCGTCGGCGGGGAGGACGGGGTTGTGCTCGTCCATCCAGTCTACGGATTCTTTCACATAGGCCGCCATTTGTTCATCAGTCAATGTAAAGGCCTGTACTGTCTTCGATGCGCTGCCGATAGCCTTTTTGAGGTTGAACTGCGCGTAAGCGGCATTGCCGCACGCAAGCAGAGCGACCAGCGCAAACATCTTAAAAATACGTTGTTTCATCGTTATTACTGATATTTGATAATATTGGTTATTTCTTACTTTTGTTTAAGGGCAATTTCATGTCCTTTATCACCGGGAAGCCAAACAGGCCTTCCTCAACATTGAGATTGAATCTGCGGCCTGTGCGAATTTTCACGTATTCGCCTGCCTTCACGTCGAAATCTTTTTTCCAGCCGCCATCCACTTCTATCGTGACGCAATAGGCGGTGTACTTCTCGCGGGTGCCGTGGTGGCGGCGTCCGCCTCCGCCGCGTGTGCGCTCCTCGGTGTATTTTTTTGCAACCACAGCCTCGACAACAGCCGCCGTGGCCGGGCGCGACTTGTAGAAATTGAGCGAATAAAAGCCTCCGAGCGTCGAGGAAAACGCCACGGCCACTCCGGCCAAATAGTTTGCCGGCCGGCTGTCCGAGGGCGACTTCAAGGCGAACACCCGTCCGAGTGCCACTCCTATCGCGCAGCCGGGCACAAGGCATAGGGCGGCAGGCTTCCACCACTCCACCAGCGTGTTGCGCTGCAACACACACGACATACAGAGGCCGATGGCCGCGACCAGAAATATGACTACATAGAATACTGTTGCGCTCTTTTTCCCCATATAATTATTTTTGCGGCGCAAAGGTACAAAAAAAAAGCGTTTTTTTCTTACCTTTGCAAAAAAATAAGTTTTGAAATGGAAGTTGATGCCAAGAAAGTAATGCGCGATTTCGCAGTCGCGGATGTGCGCCCGATGGGCACATACGCCCTGCTCGAAATGGAAGGCGACCTCCCGGAGGGAATAATGCCCGGACAATTCGTGCAAATTGAGATAGCGGACAGCAAGACCACATATCTGCGCCGCCCGATATCTATATGCAATGTAGAAAACGGACGCCTGTGGCTTCTGGTGCGTGATGCCGGAGCCGGGACACATAAACTGGTGGAAGCCCGCAAAGGCGACCGCTTCAACATAATCATGCCGCTGGGCCATGGATTTACCGTGCCCGCAGGCAAAGACACGCGAATCCTTCTTGCCGGAGGCGGCGTGGGCGTGGCTCCCCTGCTCTATCTTGCCAAGACGCTCCACGACGGAGGGATATGCCCCGACATAGTGCTGGGCGCTCGCTCGAAAGCCGATGTGCTGCTGCGCGAAGAATTCGAACGCTACGGACGCCTTCACATTTCCACCGACGACGGCTCCGACGGCACGCCCGGCCTGATAACAGCCAATCCTGCATGGGATAAGGAATTCGACGCCGTGGCCGTGTGCGGCCCCACGCCCATGATGCGCGCCGTGGCATCGATATGCGCCGGCCGCGGGATTCCCTGCGAGGTGTCGCTCGAAAACATGATGGCCTGCGGACTTGGCGCATGCCTCTGCTGTGTGGAAGACACCAAGGACAAAGGCAACGTGTGCGTGTGCACCGACGGACCCGTATTCAACATAAACAAACTCAAATGGCAACTCTGAACGTAAACATCGGCGGGCTCGAACTCGCCAACCCCGTGCTCACGGCATCGGGCACTTTCGGCTACGGCGAAGAATTTGCCGACCTCACCGACATCAATGCCCTCGGCGGCATCATCGTAAAAGGCACCACCCTTGCTCCGCGCCAGGGCAACCCCGCTCCGCGCATGGCCGAGACACCATCGGGCATGCTCAATGCCGTAGGGCTCCAGAACAAAGGCGTTGACTATTTCATCGAACACATATATCCGCGCATCGCCGAACGGTTCTCGTCGGAGATAATCGTGAACGTGGCCGGCTCCACAATCGACGACTACACCGAGGTGTGCCGACGCCTGGCTCCGCTGCCCCGTATCCGCGCCGTGGAGATTAACATTTCGTGCCCTAACGTAAAGCAAGGCGGCATGGCTTTCGGCACCACCACCGATGGCGCCGCCGAAGTGACACGCGCCGTACGCGCCGCCTGGCCCAAGACCCTGATTATGAAACTGTCGCCCAACGTCACGTCGATTGTCGACATAGCCAAGGCCGTGGAGGCAGAGGGAGCCGACTCCGTATCGCTCATCAACACGCTCATGGGCATGGCCATCGACGTGAAACGCCGCCGCCCGATGCTGTCGACTATCACAGGCGGACTGTCGGGCCCGGCAGTGAAGCCTGTGGCGGTGCGCATGGTGTGGCAGGTAGCCAAAGCCGTCGGCATCCCCGTCATCGGCCTCGGCGGCATCTCCGACACCAACGACGCCCTCGAATTCATCATGGCCGGCGCCACAGCCATAGAGGTGGGCACAGCCGGGTTTGTGAATCCGCGCGCAGCCGAGGAAATAGCCCTCGGCCTTGCCGCCTACTGCGAGGAAAACGGCCTCAAATCCATCTCCGAGATTCGAGGAATCATTTAATTTTTAAGGACCTTAAAGTCATTAAGGACATTAAGGACATTAAGGACATTAAAGACCTTAAAATCTCCCCAAACTTCCCAACTCCCAAACTTCCCAACACCCTTGGCTGCTGACTTATCTGAAATATTACGATCCGGCGCGCCGCTGACCACTGGCCAGCGGCTGCGGCTTGTGGCGCAACTGTCGTGGCCTGCAATCATGGCACAGTTGTCGGCCATACTCATGGAGTATATCGACGCCTCGATGGTTGGCAGCCTGGGAGCAAATGCCTCGGCCTCTATCGGGCTTGTAGCCACCACGACATGGCTTTTCTGGGGGCTCGGAGGCGCGTTGTCGACAGGCTTCTCGGTGCAGGTGGCCCATCAGATCGGAGCCGGACGCGACGACGCGGCAAGGTCGGTATTCTGCCAGGCGTTGACATGCGTTGTGGCATTAGGCGTGGCGCTTGCCATAACCGGCATATCGATTTCAGGACATCTGCCCGGATGGCTCGGCGGCAACAGCGACATCAACGCCGGCTCCACGGCCTACTTCGCCATTGTCACAGCCTCCATGCCCCTGTGCTACCTCACCTTCCTTGCCTCCGACATGCTGCGCTGCTCGGGCAACATGATAATACCGGGCGTGATGAATGTGGCCATGTGCGTGATGGATGTCGTGTTCAACTCATTTCTTATTTTCGACACCCACACTGTGGCCGGAATCACCCTGCCGGGCGCAGGCCTTGGCGTGGCCGGAGCCGCCATCGGCACTGCCTCCGCCGAGTTTGTGACCGGAACGATACTCCTTTATTACATCATGCGCCGCTCGACGCGGCTAAACTTCCGCAACACGCGTTTCTCCCTGCGCCTGAAAGCCGCAACCGTGAAACGGGCCTTGACGATAAGCGCGCCAATCGGGGCCGAGCGCATAATGATGTGCGGAGCGCAGATTCTCATCACCGTGATTGTTGCGCCGCTGGGCACAGCGGCCATCGCCGCCAATGCTTTCGGCATCACAGCCGAGAGCCTGTGCTACATGCCCGGCTACGGCATCTCGGGAGCCGGCACCACCCTCATAGGCCAAAGCCTCGGAGCCGGCCGCCGCGACCTTATGCGGTCGTTCGGCAAAATATGCATAACGCTCGGCATAGTTGTAATGACCGTGATGGGTGTGGTGCTATGGTTCGGTGCTCCGCTTATGATGAGCATCTTCACGCCCGACCTTACGGTGCGCGCTCTCGGCACCGGCGCGTTGCGCATCGAGGCTTTCGCCGAGCCTATGTTTGCCGCCGCCATAGTTACCTACGGCGTAATGGTGGGCGCAGGCTACACCCTTGTGCCGTCGGCCATCAACCTCTGCTCGATATGGGTGGTGCGCCTTAGCCTCGCAGCCTTGCTCGCACCCTCGATGGGCCTCAACGGCGTATGGCTTGCAATGTGCATCGAACTGATTGTGCGCGGCGCCGTGTTCCTCTTCGTCTTTGCACGCGGACACTGGATGCGCAAGCCTATGGCAATCCCTGCCGAGGCGGCGGAGCAACTCATCGAGAGCGAGAAAGACGCTCCATACGTAGAATAATAACCTTACTAAATAATAATCACAATGTTTTCAGGAATTGTTGAAGAAGCGGCAAAAGTAGTGAAAGCCGAACGTACCGACGGCAACCTCCAGCTCACAATCCGCTCCTCGTTTGCCAACGAACTGCGCATCGACCAGTCGGTTGCGCACAACGGCGTATGCCTCACCGTTGTAGAACTGTATCCCGACTCGACCTACCGCGTCACAGCCATACAGGAAACACTCGACCGCTCCAACCTCGGCGACATGACCGAAGGCTCGCTCATCAACTTGGAACGCTCCATGGTGATGAACGGACGCCTCGACGGCCACATCGTGCAAGGCCATGTCGACTGCACTGCCGTGTGCACCGAAGTGGAGGAAGTGGAAGGCTCCACTTATTTCAAGTTTGAATATGACGTTACCCCCGAACTTGTGCAGAAAGGCTACATGACCGTAGAAAAAGGCTCCGTGACAGTCAACGGCGTAAGCCTCACGGTGTGCGACTCCACGCCGCGCTCGTTCCGCGTGGCCATCATCCCCTACACTTTCGACCACACCAATTTCAGCCAAATCAAGGTCGGCACACGCGTCAACCTCGAATTTGACATCATCGGCAAATACATCGCCCGCCTTCAGGAACTGAAAGGGTAAGGCCAATTACGAATTACTAATGACGAATTACTAATGACGAATTACGAATTAGTAATTACTGCCTACAAATGACGAATGACCAACTGTTACCTGTCCGGTAATAATTGGTCATTCGTCATTTATAATTAGTCATTAATCAGATAATCAGCATCGCGTCGCCGTAGGCTCCGAAGCGGTAACCCTCGCGGACGGCCACATCGTAGGCGTTCATCACATTTTCGTAGCCGCCGAAAGCAGCCACCATCATAAGCATTGTGGAATAAGGCAGATGGAAATTGCTTACGAGCGACGAGGCCACTGTGAATTCGTAAGGAGGGAAGATGAATTTGTTGGTCCAGCCCTCATAGGTTTTCAAATGGCCGCCCATGCTCACAGCCGAGGCCATGCCGCGAAGCACCGAAGCACCCACGGCACATACCTGCTTCTCGCGGTCCTTGGCCGCGTTCACGGTCTCGACAAGATTCTCGGAGATGATAAGTTGCTCCGAGTCCATGCGGTGCTTGGTAAGGTCCTCCACATCGATTTCGCGGAAATTGCCCAGTCCGCAATGCGCGGTGAGGAATGCGCGCTCCACGCCTTTGATTTCAAGACGCTTGAGCAGTTCGCGCGAGAAGTGCAGGCCTGCAAACGGAGCCATCACCGCGCCTTCTTTCGAGGCGAAGATGCACTGGTAGCGTTCGGCATCGTCCTTGTCCGGCTCACGCGTGATATACTCGGGGAGCGGCGTCTGGCCCAAGGCATACAGTTCCTTTTTAAACACTTCGTGGTCGCCGTTATAGAGAAAACGGAGAGTACGTCCGCGGGAAGTGGTATTGTCGATTACTTCGGCCACCATCGAGTCGTCGTCGCCAAAATACAATTTGTTGCCGATACGAATCTTTCGGGCCGGCTCCACGAGCACATCCCAAAGTTTATTGGCCTCGTTGAGTTCGCGCAAAAGGAACACTTCAATCTTTGCTCCGGTCTTTTCCTTATTTCCATAGAGACGGGCCGGGAACACCTGGGTGTCGTTGAACACCATCACGTCGCCGTCGTCGAAGAATTGCAGGATATCCTTAAAAATAAGATGCTGAATCTCGCCTGTTTTCTTATTAAGCACCATAAGGCGGCACTCGTCGCGCTGAGCGCTCGGATGTTGGGCTATAAGTTCTTCCGGCAAACGGAATTTGAATTGTGACAGTTTCATAATCTCAAAATAAATAGATGAATATGTGAGTAAATTGTTTATAGCCGGGGGTTACTGCTCGTCGGGCATCTCGATCTCGACGGTGCGGATAAGTTCGGCCACCATGTCGACAGTGAGGCAGTCGTCGATGCCGACATCGCCCACCCGGGTGCGGCGCAGCGCGGTGAGATGCGCGCCCGAGCCAAGAGCCTCGCCAATGTCGCGGGCAAGCGCGCGGATATATGTGCCTTTGCTGCAAACCACCCTCACTGTTATTTTTTCAGGAGAGAAATCCATGAGTTCGATTTCATCGATGACAAGAGTCTTGGG
>CANRZQ010000139.1 GCA_947644475.1 uncultured Muribaculaceae bacterium | reverse complement strand
CGCCCTTGGGGATTATATCTGAACCGATGAAGTCCTTGATGCCCTGGGATGTCTTGCCGGCGGTGAGTTCCATGAGTTTGCCAATGAGCACGTCCTTGAGTTCGGCCTGACGCTTTTCGTATTCCTCGTCAATTTTGGGAAGAATTGCGTTTACGGCGCGTGTGCTCTTTTTGGCTGCGCGCTGGAAGAGGTTGGTGCCGATTACAACGCCTTTGAGCGAGGGCGATGCTTTGAGCGATGCGTCTTTTACGTCGCCGGCTTTGTCGCCGAAGATGGCGCGGAGGAGTTTTTCTTCCGGGGTGGGGTCGGATTCGCCTTTGGGGGTGATTTTACCGATCATGATGTCGCCGGGGACAACGTGCGCGCCGATACGGATGATACCGCGGTCGTCGAGGTCCTTTGTGGCGTCTTCGCTGACGTTGGGGATGTCGGAAGTGAGTTCTTCCTCGCCACGTTTTGTCTCGCGTACTTCGAGGGAGTATTCGTCGACGTGGACGGATGTGAGGATGTCGTCGCGGACCATGCGTTCGTTGAGCACGATAGCGTCCTCGTAGTTATATCCTTTCCAGGGCATGAATGCAACTTTGAGGTTGCGGCCGAGGGCGAGTTCGCCGTTTTCGGTGGAGTAGCCTTCTGTGAGGATGTCGCCTTTGTCGACACGCTGTCCGGCGTGGCAAATCGGGCGGAGGTCGATTGTTGTGCTCTGGTTGGTCTTGCGGAACTTGGGTATGTTGTATGTCTTGACGGCCGGTTCGAAGGCTACAAATTCTTGTTCTTCGGTGCGGTCGTAGCGGATGCGGATTGATGTGGCGTCGACGTATTCGATCTCACCGGGTCCTTCGGCTGTGATCTGAGTGCGTGAGTCGCGTATCAGCTGGCCTTCGATGCCTGTTCCCACGATGGGGGCTTCGGAGCGCATGAGGGGTACTGCCTGGCGCATCATGTTCGAGCCCATGAGCGCGCGGTTGGCGTCGTCGTGCTCGAGGAAGGGGATGAGTGATGCGGCGATGGAGGCAATCTGTGTGGGCGATACGTCCATGAGCTGCACTTCATCGGGGGCAACGACGGGGAAGTCGGCGTCCTGGCGGGCTTTTACACGGGAGTTGATGAATGTGCCGTCGTCGTTGAGCGGAGCATTGCCCTGGGCGATGATTTTGCCTTCTTCTTCTTCAGCGGTGAAGTAGCGTACGTCGGCATTGTCGAGGTCGACCTTGGAGTCGGCGACGATACGGTAGGGAGTCTCGATGAATCCGAAGTCGTTTATTTTTGCGTATACGCAGAGCGACGAGATAAGACCGATGTTGGGGCCTTCGGGGGTTTCAATCGGGCAGAGACGACCGTAGTGGGTGTAGTGAACGTCTCGCACCTCGAAGCCTGCACGCTCGCGGGAAAGACCGCCGGGGCCAAGGGCCGACAGACGGCGCTTGTGGGTGATTTCGGCCAGGGGATTGGTCTGGTCCATGAACTGCGAGAGTGCGTTTGTGCCGAAGAAGGTGTTGATCACCGACGATATAGTCTTTGCGTTGATAAGGTCGATGGGCTTGAACACTTCGTTGTCGCGGACGTTCATGCGCTCGCGGATTGTGCGGGACATGCGTGCGAGGCCGACGCCGAACTGGTTGTAGAGTTGTTCGCCGACGGTGCGGACGCGACGGTTCGACAGGTGGTCGATATCGTCGACATCGGTTTTCGAGTTGATGAGCTCGATGAGGTATTTGATAATCGCTATGATGTCTTCTTTGGTGAGGACTTTTACGTTGTCGGGGATGTCGAGGCCGAGTTTTGTGTTGATACGGAATCGGCCGACTTCGCCGAGGTCATAACGTTTTTCGGAGAAGAAGAGGTTTGTGATTACTTCGCGTGCCGAAGCGTCGTCCTGAGGATCGGCGTTGCGGAGTTGACGGTAGATATATTGTATTGCTTCCAGCTCGGTGTTGGAAGAGTCTTTCTTGAGGGTGTTGAAGATGATGGAGTAGTCGGTGCCCGATGTGTCTTCTTTGTGAAGGAGGATTGTGGGCACGCCTGAGTCGAGGATTTTCTCGATGTCTTCTTCTGCAAGGACGTGCTCGCGCTCGAAGAGGATTTCAGAGCGTTCGATTGATACGACTTCGCCGGTTGCGCCTTCGTCGTTGAGGTCCTCGTACCAGGTGCGTACTACGCGTGCTGCGATTTTGCGGCCTACGGCTTTCTTGAGGTTTGTTTTGTTGGCTTTAACCTCTTCGCCGAGGTCGAATTCGTCGATGATTGCTTTTTCAGAGCCAAGACCGATTGCACGCAGAAGCGTGGTCACGGGTAATTTCTTTTTACGGTCGATGTATGCCCACATCACGTTGTTGATGTCGGTGGCAAACTCGATCCAGGATCCGCGGAACGGGATGATTCGTGCGGAATAAAGTTTCGTACCGTTGGCGTGAGTGGACTGGCCGAAGAACACGCCGGGAGAGCGGTGGAGTTGCGACACGATTACGCGTTCGGCGCCGTTGATGACGAATGTGCCTTTGTCGGTCATGTAGGGGATGGGACCGAGGTACACGTCTTGTATCACCGGCTCGAAGTCTTCGTGGTCGGGGTCGGTACAGTAAAGTTTGAGTTTTGCTTTAAGGGGCACGCTGTAGGTGAGTCCGCGTTCAAGACATTCGTCGATTGTATACTTCGGCGGATCGATGTAATAGTCGATGAATTCAAGTACGAAAGAGTTACGCGTATCGACTATGGGGAAGTTCTCGGCGAAGACCTTGAACAGGCCCTCGTTGTTTCGCTTCTCGGGAGGGGTGTCGAGTTGGAGAAAATCCCGGAAGGATTTGAGCTGCACTTCGAGGAAATCGGGATATGGCAGGGGATTTTTTACCGAGGCGAAATTAATGCGGGGTTTATCGTTTTGGACAGTCATCTACGTTTTGTATGAATAGGGAAGACTATTTGTTAAGGGATAATAGGGCAGTTTTACTTACAAGTTTGCGATAATCGGGCTGATTCGGGTCCGTGTGCCTGAATAGAGGCGCAAAAAGGACAAATGTGAGGCTGCCGTGTGCTTGCCGGTTTGATATTTAGCACAAAAAGGTTAAGAATCCTCCCTTATGGGGATTCTTAACCTAAGTTCCTGATAATCAGGTTTTTTATTTGAGTTCGACTTCTGCGCCGACTTCTTCGAGTTGTTTTTTGAGGCCTTCAGCGTCTGCTTTAGCAAGACCTTCTTTGATGGTGGAGGGAGCGCCGTCTACCATTTCTTTGGCTTCTTTGAGGCCAAGACCGGTGAGTTCTTTAACGAGTTTAACAACCTGGAGTTTGCTCGGGCCTACGGCTTTGAGGACTACGTCGAAAGAAGATTTTTCTTCGGGTTCAGCACCGGCGGCTGCGGGGCCGGCTGCAACGGCTACGGCTGCGGCTGCGGGTTCGATGCCGTATTCTTCTTTGAGAATCTGAGCGAGTTCGTTTACTTCTTTTACAGTGAGGTTTACGAGTTGTTCAGCAAAAGCTTTGAGATCTGCCATTGTAGTATTTGTTGTGATGTTTTTGTTTTTTGTTGATAGGTAAGTTTATCTCTGCGAGATTATTCAGGACGCTCGCCGAGAGTTTTGAGGACGCCGTGGATTGTAGTACCGGCAGATTGGATAGCGGATACAACGTTCTTGGCGGGAGATTGGAGAAGTGCGACGATGTCTGCGATAAGTTCGTTTTTGCTTTTGATAGCGCAGAGAGCGTCGAGTTGGTCTGCTCCTACATATACCGATTCTTCAACGTATGCTGCTTTGAGAACGGGAAGTTTGTCGCCTTTCTTAACGAAGTCTTTGAGCAACTTTGCGGGAGCGTTGCCAACGGTGGTGCACATCAGCGATGTAGAGCCTTTGAGCGTACCGAGGAGCTCGGAATAGTCGCCGTCGAGACGTTCGAGAGCCTTGGCGAGAAGGGTGTTCTTCACTACCATCAGTTTGATGTCCTTGCCGAAGCATGCGCGACGGA
This sequence comes from uncultured Muribaculaceae bacterium, assembly GCA_947644475.1. GTDB lineage: Bacteria > Bacteroidota > Bacteroidia > Bacteroidales > Muribaculaceae > CAG-873. Next base: position 3,174 of record CANRZQ010000139.1, on the reverse strand, counting down.
AGTTGGAAGTCTTTTCAGCATCCATTCCGGCGCTCTCAATGAGGTAGAAAGCGGGATATTGTTGAAGTGTTTCGACGATTTTGTCGATGACAAGTGCTTTATCTTCTTTTTTCATTGTTAATGCGAGTTAGTGGTTAGGCATCAATCGATAGATTTGACATCAACCTTGATGCCGGGGCTCATTGTGCTCGAAAGATAAATGCTCTTGATGTATGTGCCTTTTGCGGTGGCCGGTTTGAGTTTGATCAAGGTGTTGATGAACTCGCGTGCGTTGTCGCGCATCTGCTCGGCAGTGAACGACACTTTGCCGATGGAAGAGTGAACGATACCGTTCTTGTCAACTTTAAAGTCGATTTTGCCTTTCTTGACTTCTTCCACAGCCTTGGCCACGTCCATGGTCACCGTACCCGACTTGGGGTTAGGCATAAGGCCGCGCGGACCGAGGATACGGCCGAGAGCACCAATCTTGCCCATTACAGAGGGCTGGGTGATGATCACGTCGACATCTGTCCATCCGCCTTTGATCTTTTCGATGTACTCTTCGAGGCCTACATAGTCGGCGCCTGCTGCTTTTGCGGCTGCTTCAGCGTCGGGAGTGCAGAGCACGAGAACAGTAACCTGCTTGCCGGTGCCGTGGGGGAGTGTGACGACGCCGCGTACCATCTGATTGGCTTTGCGGGGGTCGACGCCAAGGCGCACGTCAATGTCGAAAGATGCGTCGAATTTGGTGAAGGTGATTTCTTTCACCATTTCGGCTGCTTCGGCGAGAGTATAGGCTTTCCCTGCTTCAATCTTCGCAAAAGCCAACTTTTGGTTTTTTGTAAGTTTACTCATCGTGATTGAATTTATTAGTTATTGGCGGGGAATTCTCCTTTGACGGTGATACCCATGGAGCGGGCGGTGCCTGCAACCATGCGCATAGCGGATTCGATGGTAAAGCAGTTAAGGTCGGGCATTTTGTCGGCAGCAATTGTCTTTACCTGCTCCCAGGTTATTTCGGCCACTTTCTTGCGGTTGGGTTGTGCAGAGCCGGATTTGAGTTTGGCTATCTCTTTGAGTTGCACAGCTACCGGAGGGGTCTTGACAATGAAGTCGAAGCTCTTGTCGGCGTAGTATGTGATAACTACGGGAAGAACTTTTCCTGCTTTGTCCTGGGTGCGGGCATTGAATTGCTTGCAAAACTCCATGATGTTGATACCCTTCGAACCGAGTGCGGGACCAACTGGAGGCGAGGGATTTGCCGCACCGCCTTTGATCTGCAGTTTAATCTGACCAGCAATTTCTTTTGCCATTGTTTATAAATCTAAAAGTTAATTATATGAAACTATTGCTTGCGGGATTTTGTTATTTGTTAAGAGGATAAGAGCGTAACCTTCTTTGCCTGCCAAACAATATCTTATTCCCGTTCTACTTGCCAATTGTCGAGTTCGAGCAAAGTCTTTCTGCCAAAGATTTTTACAGCCACTTTGAGTTTCTTCTTGTCACGAAGAACGTCTTCGATTACGCCTGCGAATCCGTTGAACGGGCCTTCATTGACCTTGACGGTCTCGCCGACCATGTAATCGTTGATTTCATCATCGCCGGGCTCCTGAAGGTCGTCGGCAGTGCCGAGCATCCTCATCACCTCTGATTCACGGAGGCGTTCGGGCTTGGCGTCTTTTCCGCGGCCACGGAGGAAGTCGATGACGTTTGTGGTGTTGGTGAGTACCGAGATTACTTCTCCCGTGAGTATGGCTTCAACAAAAACGTAACCGGAATAAAGGTTACGTTCTTTTACCACTTTTTTTCCACCGCGAACGGTAAGGACTTTCTCAGTAGGGATAAGAACTTGGAACACGTAATCGCCCAGCGGAGTGTTTTTAATCACGCCGTCGAGCAATTCCTTAACTTTGGCTTCTTTACCTGAAATGGCACGAAGAACGTACCATCCCTTTGTCAATTCTGTCTTTGCTGTCTTTTCCATTTTTCAATTATTTCAGAAACTCGTTATCAGAACTTGTGAAAATTATTGAAAACTGTAAAGGAGGTGCATGAATCTGTCGACTATCTGATCCATCAAAAGTATTATCAAGGCGATAATGGCGGAAGCAATCAGGACTATGATGGCCGACTTTACGACTTGTTTTTTAGTTGGCCACGATGTTTTGTAGCGCAATTCGTCGTAAGACTCCTCGATATTGGTAATAAGCTGTAGTTTCTTCATTTTGTTTCTTTTTTGCACGGGAAGAGAGGCTCGAACTCCCGACACCTGGTTTTGGAGACCAGTGCTCTACCGACTGAGCTATTCCCGTATGTAAGGGGGCATCCGGGACGAACGCCCCCTTGTTTTATTTATCTTTAGCCTATGGCTGCGATATTAGTCGAGGATTTCGGTGATCTGACCGGAACCTACTGTGCGGCCACCTTCGCGGATAGCGAAACGAAGACCCTGGTCGCAGGCTACGGGGTTGATGAGTTCAACGATGATTTCCACGTGGTCGCCGGGCATTACCATTTCAGTACCTTCGGGGAGGGTGATTTCACCGGTTACGTCGAGTGTACGGATGTAGAACTGGGGACGGTAGTGGTTGTGGAACGGAGTGTGACGGCCGCCTTCTTCTTTTTTGAGGATATAGACAGAAGCCTTGAATTTGGAGTGGGGCTTAACGATACCGGGGTGGCAGATTACCATACCGCGCTTAACGTCTTTCTTGTCGATACCACGGAGGAGAAGACCTACGTTGTCACCGGCTTCACCTTGGTCGAGGAGTTTGCGGAACATCTCAACACCGGTAACGGTGGATTTGAGAGCGGCGCCAAGACCCATGATTTGTACTTCGTCGCCTACTTTCACGATACCTGTCTCGATACGGCCGGTGGCAACAGTACCACGACCTGTGATGGTGAAGACGTCTTCAACAGGCATGAGGAAGGGTTTGTCGATGTCGCGGGGAGGCAGGGGAATCCAGTTGTCAACGGCTTCCATGAGTTCCATAACCTTTTCTTCCCATTCGGGTTCGCCGTTGAGGGCGCCGAGAGCGGAACCGCGGATTACGGGGGTGTTGTCACCATCGTATTCGTAGGCTGAGAGAAGGTCGCGCATATCCATTTCGACGAATTCGAGCATTTCGGCATCGTCAACCATGTCGCATTTGTTGAGGAACACAACGATACGGGGAACGTTCACCTGACGGG